>JBGOXQ010000008.1:0-17504 GCA_041479225.1 Bathyarchaeia archaeon | reverse complement strand
CTGCTTGACCTATTCCAGGTATTCCTGTACCGCCACCTAATGTCGCTACTTGTCCTGGGAATTCGAACGTGACATTGTATATGCCAACCATGTCAGGTTGGTATGTCGTGTAAGACGAACAAATTGGGTCGGACTTTAAGCCAGTTTTGACAACAGTTTTTCCATCAGGTTTGGTTATAGTAACTTTTTCGTTCATCCATCTATCACCAGTGTTGCCAGCTGCTGTTGGCGGTGGAATGTCGAGCCAGAAGACTATAACAACAGGGTTAGCTGAGCCCATTCCCCAAGGATTAGGTGACGCCGTAGCGTAAGAATGCGTTGGAATATTCCACGCTGGAGTATGCGCACTTGCACTAGGTAAAACAGCGAAGGCAGCAGAAAAAGTCAGTGCTAGAATTAAAGCAATTGCATAAAGGGGTTTCTTATTTCCTCTAAATTTTCCTTTAAAGTTGTTAAACATTTGAATTCTCTCTCTTTTTTCTTCGTAAGGATTACTACGTAATGAAAGGGCTTTTAAGCATTGGCAAGAAGATGGACTTCTGACTTGCCCCATCGGATTCCATTAACTTGGAAAACTCTTAAATTGTCGGTTGCAAAGTCAATTATCTAATAGGAGAAAATGTTAATGCTTAAGAGCGAAGATGTTGAAGCATTAACTTGCTTGGGACTCACTGTTTTGCAGGCAAAAGTATACCTTGCCCTAACCAGTTCAGGAAAAGCAACAATAAAAACGATCTCAAAAACCGCAAACGTAGCACGCCAAGACATTTACCGATTAGTCGCCGAACTTCAAGAACTAGGTATAGTTGAAAAAATCATAACTACACCAAACGAGTTTAGGGCCATCCCATTGGGAGACGGAATAAACATTTTGCTCAAAAACAAACAAAGAGAAAGCTCCGAAGCGCGTAAGAAAGCATTGAAACTAATCCGAAGACATAAGAACGAAAACCCGACGGTACAACCTGAAAAAGAAAGGCCACAATTCATTATGATTAGTGAAAAAAAAGCGCTCGCAATAAAGCTCAAAGAAATAATTGAAACTGCCAAAGAGAGTATAGATTCTACGTGTTCATGGAAAAAGTTTCCAAAGGGATTAGGTATGCTAGGTGTAGCAGTTGAGAAAGCTTTGAGGAGAGGCGTCAGAATCCGATTCATCGTGGAGAAGCCTGAACACATAAACTCATGGCCAAAAACAGCGGAAATCTTGATGAAAAACCCTTACTTCAAGGTGAGAACCATTCCTTATCCTCCTACGGGAATATTGGCTATATATGATAAAAAAGAAGCGCTCTTAGCCACCTCAACCTCAGGCAACGCTGTGGGGTCCCCCGCTTTATGGACAAGCAATCCCGGTCTCCTTGCAATTGCCCAAGAATATTTTGAACAAATGTGGCTCACTTCAAAGATAGAAGAATGCAAGACACGGAGCAAAACCTCGAAAATAACGAGCAGTCAATCATTCAATGTTGCCTTGAAACACTGACATTCTTTAGGAAAAATGCGCAAGCACTTGTGACATTTTACCATAAGATTATAATAGCTTACTATTGAGGGATTAAACAGTTGGACACGCACCATGGCTCAAACAAAATTGTGCATCGTCACCCACACTTTTCTCCCCCATGTGGGCGGCATCGAAAGAGTAGTGTATGAGCAGAGCAAGCGACTGCGCAAGAGACGCTTTGAAGTCACGGTGTTAACAAACCGAATCAATACACCCAAAGAATACAGTTACGATGGAATTCCAGTGAAATGCTACGAATCCCTCAGCGTAGGATTCAGGCTTGGAATCCCCTACCCTATTCCAAACATCACCAGCTACAAACCCTTCTTGGAAGCGGTTAAGTCCAGCAACCTCATACACGCTCATGGACACCCCTACCTATCGTCGCTTATCGCCGCAAAATTAGCCAAGAGATACAAAAAACCATTCATCCTCACCCAGCACAACACGTTCATTGAATACAACAACATGTGGAACACAATAGAAAAACTAAACGACTTAGCCGTTGGAAAACAAGTCCTCAAAGAAGCACAAAAAATAATTGCGGTAAGCAACGCCACACGAAACTACGTTTTAAGCTTGGGAGCAGACCCAGAAAAAGTAACAGTTCTCCACAACGGCGTAGATTTAGAAAGATTCAAGCCCGATGCACGAATGCGAGAAGAAACCAGAGCAAAACTGCGCATCCACCCAGACGAAACGGTTGTCCTCACTGTGCGGCGGCTCGTGTACAAAAACGGCATCGACACGCTCATACAAGCAGCAAGAATCGCCATTGGAAAAAACCCGAAGCTGATGTTTCTAGCAGTTGGGAAAGGACCTGACTTCAACGACGTCAAAGCAAGAATTGAACAGTTGGGAATCAGCCGCAACTTCAGGCTAGGTGGGTTTGTCTCAGACGCAGATTTGCCAGCGTATTATAACGCTGCAGACTTCTTTGTTTTGCCCTCCAAATCAGGCGAAGGCTTACCGCTGGTTGGTCTCGAAGCCATGGCTTGCGGGCTCCCCTTGATAGCCACAGATGTTGGTGGGATAAACGAAGTCATGATTGAAGGCTACGGGAAATTGGTGCAACCTAACAATCCTGAAGCCATGGCGGCTGAAATAGTTAACTTCGCTTTTATGAATCTCTCCATTCTCAGGGAAAAACTGAGGCAGGAGATGACTCGGAGGCACAGCTGGGAAGCAAATGTACTTAACTTAGAAAAAATATATGAGGAACTTATTTAAACGCTAATAAAGAATATACAATTCCACGAATGAGGATGCGGGAGCGCCATGACGTCAAAGTTGGAGATGGTTTCGGTAGTCATTCCGACACTCAACGAAGCTGGAAACATACGAGAGGCTCTCGATACAATCGAAAGAGAACTTGCTTACCCTAAAGAGATAATTGTAGTAGATGGAAACTCCACAGACGGAACGCTGGAAATTGTCAAGGACTCCAACTGCAGACTCATCATAGAACCCAGACGCGGGTACGGTATGGCACTTAGAAGAGGAATGCAAGCCGCAAAAGGCGACGTCGTCATTATGGTTGACGGCGACGGAACTTACGAATTCAAACACATCAACATGCTGCTTGAACGAATGATGGAAACTGACGCGGAACTCTGCATGGCTACCCGCATGTACGACCCAAACAAAGCTATGGGCTTCATGAATTTCGTAGGCAATAAAATCATAACCTTCTGCTTCAACATGCTTTTCAAGCAGAATCTTAGCGATACGCAGTCGGGTTTCCGAGCGATTTCCCACTCGGCAATTGAGAAAGTGAATTTGAAGGAAACAGACATGCCGTTTGCCACTGAGATGCTGATAAAATTCGCTCAGAAAGGCTTCAAGATGGTCGAAGTCCCTTCAACTTACAAAACCAGAAAATACGGCAAAACCAAACTTAAGCCGTTCAGCTCAGGAATCGCAATATTCGCCACCATGATTAAGGGTCTGACAGCGAGACAATGAAGACGCTTAAAAACCTGCACCTGAAAAACAATCAGAACAGCTACGTTATTTCTGTGGCAGTCGCACTACTGATTGCCTCGGTCCTATTAGGCGCGTACTACGTTTGGTTGATACCTAAACAAGAGGGTTACATGACGATTTACGTGCTTGACTCACAGAGGAAGGGAATAAATTACCCTGAACGCGTCGTTTTCGGCTTTAACAGCACATTCAACGTTTACTTAGAAGTGGAGAACCACATGGAAAAAGCCACAGATTGCCAAATTCTCGTGAAAGTCACGCATGAGATGAACCCAACCTTCCCCGTGGATGTCAACCCAACGGAAACCTTCAACCAAACAGTTGATGCCGGAGCAACCTGGGAGAACACAGCAACGGTCTCGCTGGATCAACCGGGGGACTTCTTGGTGTTTTTTGAACTCTGGACGCCTAACGGGGCTGGGGTTTTCCAGTACAAAGAACTCTGCAGCCTAAGCGTACAAGTGGTCTAACCAAACTTGCTTGCGGCAAAAGGTAACCCTTTCCATTTATAGTATAATAATTGGGGGCTCTAGTCTGTTCTGAGCAACAGAGCTGCTTGCTATGCGCTTTGTTTGTGGGCGTATTTCTCTTCCGTCTCTATCCTGTGGATGTTGTTGTAAGCGCAGAACGGAATAACCTTCAAGTTCGGAGTCACATAGTGAATTACGCATCGCCGCACACGATTCACATCAAAGTTGTACTGGTCCATGAACGCCATGCACCCCAACAGGAAAATCCTTCTCCTTATTGGACCAAGCGACTCGTAACTTGGGGAAATGTACATCTTCAAAATCGACTTCATAATGCTGAAGATGCCAACTTCCTTGGTTACTAAAGGCATGTTCAGTGAAAGCGTAGCCGCAATAAACAATGCAGACAAAAGCTGAAGCTTACTCTTTGACTCAACAGTCTGCGCAGTCTTCAGCGTAAGATTGAAGAATTTCCCGAAATTCACTAGGTGATTAATCGGAATAATCTTGCCGCTATCAGAAACGTACATCCAGTTCACGATGCCACAGTGAGGACTACACGAGAAAAGCGGCCAAGGCTTCCGCATGAACTTCCGCATAATCTTAATCGGCGAAGTCATCACCGACATAGGAAAGAAATCGGTCGTTTTGATTTCTCCGCCAGTTTGAGCCTCAACGTCTTCTGCAAATCGCCAGTCGCGCCAAGTGTCTTTGTAAGGGTTATCAGTAGCTCGACCAGTAAAGGCGATTGGCTGAAAAATCAACCCGCGAATAATATCCGAGTTTGCAGCAGCAAATTTCACAATTTTGCCCACTTCTTTATCGTTAAAGCCACGCATCAACGTGGTAACCAGAATAACTTCCATGTCCAGTTTGCGGCACACGTCGATGGCTTTGTATTTGATGTCAAGCAGTTTGCGACCGCGAACTTTCTCATAGAACTCGTTTTCGAAACTGTCAAACTGCAAATAAACAATATTCAAACCATTCTGCTTAAGCTTAGCCGCAAGCTCAGGCGACTCAGCCAAATGAATCCCGTTAGTCGCCAGAATAGTCATGAACTTCAGCTTGTGTGCAGCGCCGATGATTTCAGGCATGTCTTCGCGTTCCAAGGGTTCTCCGCCTGAGAACAGAATCGCTGGAGGTTTTGGGTTACGTTTGCTTAGGAACGTCAAGATGTCAATTAATTCTTTCTTTGTAGGTTCATAATTTACAATGTGGTCGCTGAACGTGGAGAAGCAAACTGCACATCTGAGGTCACATTTCTTAGTAACGTCAATAACGCCGATAACCGTGTCTGAAGTATGTCCAGTGCAGTCTTCGCAGACGTATGGGCAACCTTCAGGATTCCGATTAGGATCATTATCCTCGAAATACTTGAAGAAGTCATAGCTTTCAGCAAAGTTATAGATTCCAGAGCTCTGCCAGTGTGTAGCTGAAAAATCTCCATGCTCCTTGCAGTGCTTAGTGATTATGATTTTGCCGTCTTTCTCAGTTAGTTCGGCATCGATTTTTTTCTGGCAAACTGGACAGATGCTTTTTGTTTTTGTCATAGGAACCCTCCAAACAGCGGAGACAACGCCTGCAGTATCAAAGCCAAAGGCAACAGAATCATGGACATGGTGATTAAACGCTCATACTTACGCACGCTCGCTGCCGTGGAAGCGGAAGTTACAAGGCGAATGGATGAGTAAATGAGAATGCCACTCCAAACCAGAATAAGAGGCAAATAGGCAAAGCTGAATCCACCGAAGAAAAACGGCAAAGGCGCAAGCACACCACACGCGACGAAGAAAGCAGCCGCAACCTCGGCAGATTTAACATTCCCTATGCGCTGCGGCAAAGTCGGATACCCAACTTTCGAATCCCCCTCAAGACTTAGAATGTCCCGCAGGACGTTGCCGCCGATTGTGCCGCATGCAATGGGGTAAAGACTTAAAGAAGCCAAACTCAAAGCAAGCGGACTCACCACGTTTGCGCCCAAAGTTACGGCTTCACCATAAAGAAACGCCGTTCCAGTCAGAACGCCAACCAAAGTGTTAGCGGCAAAACCTGACTTCCGCTTAACAAGCCAAGAATAAACCAAAAGCAGCACCGAATCCGCAAGCAAAATGCCAAAACTAAGCCAATTAATGAAAAACGCCAAAACCAAACCCAACGCAAACAGAAAAGCCGAAACCGATACAACCTGCCTAAGCGACAACGCGCCCGAAGGCAAAGGACGCTGTGGCTTAATGACTGCATCGCTTTCTTTGTCGAAGTAATCGTTTATGGAGAAGCCTGCTGAAGTTATGAACGCCATAGAAAAGAAAGTCAACAAGCAAATCTGCAGGCTAATTGGTCCATTAACTGTTAAGATTGCTAAGGAAGTGAGGAGTGCTAATCCGCCTGTCATCATCCAGTATGGAAGTCTCAGGAGTGCGACGAGTCCTTTGGCAGGCGCTTTACTCATTTGAGCATTTTCCTCTCAGCGATCAACGTTCGCAGGTGATCTTCAAGCCGTATTTTGGGAGTCCATTTTAGTTCTTTTTGGGCTTTTGCGATGTCAAACCAGATTGTGTCTATGTCGCCTTGCCATGATTGCCCAGTAGTTGTGACGACTGTTTTGTTGGTTAGGTTCAGGATTTTCAGCATCATTTTTGCAAGGTCGATTATTTTTGTTGTTTCTCCGAAGCCCAAGTTATAGGTTTTCCCGATGGCTTTTTCATCTGCTGCCAAGACAAGCGCTTCAGCGATATCTGTGACGTGGACGAAATCTCTGGCTTGTTCTCCTGTGCCGATGATTACCAATTTCGAAGGGTCTGCTTGAAGTTTATCAAGAAAGTCGTGTATGACTCCATGGCATCGTGATCCGTAAACGTTGGAAAATCTCACGATGGTTATGTTCAAGCCATACTGTAGCGTATAGATTTGGCAGTATTCTTCCCCTACAACTTTGGATAAGCCATAGCAACTGAACGGATGGAAACCGTACTTTTCAGGTGTTGGAAACTTTGAGGGGTTCCCGTAAACTGCTGCGCTTGAGGCGAAAACTAGTCGAGTTTTGTCTTTGCGTGCTTTCTCCAGCACATTCAGGGTTCCTCGTGCGTTGGTTTCAAAATCTATGGTTGGGTTTTCCATGCTGTATGGAACAACAACTTGCGCTGCCAAGTGGTAAATCAGGTCGAATTTGGGGAGATTGCAGAGTTTTTCAAGATTCAGTATGTCGCCTCGAATGAATTTTGCTTCAGCGTTGTCTTTGACATTTTCGATTTTGCCGCTTGAAAGGTTATCATAAACCGTTACATCTGCACCTAGTTCTAAGAGTTTTTTAGTTAAGTGGAAACCTATGAACCCAGCTCCACCTGTTACTAAGATTTTTTTTCCTTTGAGTTGTGTCATGAAGCTCACGATAAAGTCTATATCCTCATCGGACCAGTGATAGGGTATATGTCGAAGTCGAATGCTATAAAAACTTTTAGGAATTTGCTGTCTTTCTTGACGATTATTCCTTTAGCTGAGACTGAAGACTTCGTGTTGACAAGCGCGAGGAGCATGTGGCTTTTTCCGCTGGTTGGCGGCTTGATCGGAGTGCTGGCAGCGGGGTATTTTCTGGCGTCAGGATTCATTGCTTATTACTTGCTCGAGTTCGTTAATTTCCTGCTTCATGTTCCAACTGGGTTATTGCTGCAGGCCGTGCCACCTGCGATGACGCTGGCTTTTCTGCTAGTGCTCACGGGTTTCCAGCATTTTGACGGTTTAGTAGACTTAGGCAATGCCATAGGGCTTAAGCGTGTAGAGGATAGACGGGAGATAGCGCATCGGTGGGTTGTCACGTATAAGGGTGGGTTTCTGGCGATTTTTGTAGAGTTCTCCGCGTTTGCGGGGCTGTTTTTGCTGAATGCGAATCTTGCTTTGAGAGGGTTAATTGTGGCTGAGGTTGCAGCTAAGCTGGCAATGGTGACGATTGCTTGGCGCGGGAAACCTGCACATGCGGGGTTAGGAGCGCGTTTCTTGGGAAGCGCCAAGCGCAAATTGAACATTGCAGCTTATGTGTTTGGCTTCGTGATTGGTTTTGTACTTCTGGGTTTTGCGGGGTTGCTCATAGTATCAGTGGCTGTCCTGTTTGGTTTGTTCATGGAGAAAGTGGGTAAAAGCGTATTCGGCGGAGTTTCAGGGGACATTATCGGGGCTACAAATGAAAGCGCAAGGGCGGTTGTTTTGGTGTTGATTGCTGCCGTTTCAGTTGTTTTTGCCGTTCTGTTTGCGGGAGCGTTGGTATCGTGAAGGTTCCTGCGTTAATTATGGCTGGTGGCAAGGGCAAACGCATAGGTTTGCCTGTGGAGAAGCCTCTTTTGCCTTTTTTGGGTAAGCCACTGATTGACTGGGTCGTGGAGGCTGTACAGTCTGCTGAGAAAGTCTCAGAAGTCTACGTTGTGACAAGCCAGAACACGCCTGAAACCGAAAAACGCTGCCAAACAAAAGGCTGGAAAGTATTGCGGAAAGATGCGCAGGGGTATCATGAGGATTTGAAGCAAGCTGTTCGCTTAGCAGGTTTGTTGGGTCCAGTGTTGACTATTCCGGCTGACTTGCCAGCGGTAACAGGGAAGTTTCTGGACAAAGTCATTGGGGCTTTTGAATTGTGTGGGAAGGATTTTTTGGCGGTTTTTGTGCCTATTCAAACGCGTAAGCTTTTGGGGCTTTCGGTTTCTTCTACGGATGAATTCCAAGGTGTTTGGCATGCTGTTTCCGGAGTCAACATAATTAATGGTGCTAAGATTCAGGAAGAAGAAAAGATCGAGACAGATGCGTTGATAACTGCGGAAATTGAAGTTCTTTTGAACATTAATACGCTGAAAGATTTGGAAATTGCCGAAAAAATCATGCGGGAACTTGGGAAGAACTAGCTGCGATTTTTTTCTATACCCCCCTCTATATATAGAATCTATGGTAGTGAAGAATTTTCCAAATAAAAAAGAGAGGAATTGGGTTTTTTTCTTGCTTTATGTTCTGCGTCTGAAAACTAGTACTGCTAACGCTACTGCAAGCACTATGATTACTATTGCTCCGGCGTAAACTGCTTCCATGGGCAGAGCAAAGTTTGATTCGCTGGTAGATTGCGAGGTTGAGGAAACCACGCCTATGCTAGTTTCTGCGTAAGAGCTTCCGTACGAGTTAGAGCCCGTGAAGGTTGCAGTAATGGTGTATTCTCCTTCAGCTGCCGGGGTCCAAAGTTTCTTGAATACGCCGCTCATGTCGCTGGTGACCGTACCGATGTTTACTACGTTACCGTCTGAGCGTATAGCAACTAGGTTTACGGAGACGCCTTCTGCATTTGCCGGAATCGGTTGTTGCCTCTTCAGGTAGCTCATCCATGCACTCATGTCTTTGTCAGCTATAGCAGGAGTTCCCTTTTGACCCTCAGACTGATCAGTGACTGTGCCCGTTATCAGAACGCTGGAGTCTTTTGCAGCGACTTCAGATGATACGGATACTGTTGTTTCGCTGGGTCCCTTACCGAAAACGTATATTTTATTGTCTTCCGCGTTGTACGACACGAGGTAGCCATCTGCAATAGCCTGGATTACATGCCATCCTGGGAACGTCCAGAATGGAGTTCCGTCGGTGGCGCTGAAGGCGTGAAGTTGGTATCCTCTGTATAGCGGTATACTTGGTGAATGCTCGCCATTGCCTGCAAAGACTACGCCGTTAGCAATTATTGGACCGTAGTAGAATGGAAAAGTGCCATAAGGCGTTTCACGGTAGTTGTCGTCTCCGCTGTAGTACTTGAAGATTTGCTTACCATTTGTGATATCAAACGCGTGTACACTTCCGTCGTAGCTCAGAACATAGAGTTTGTCGTAAGCAATTATTCCAGAGAGACCGTATGTTCCCCAAGGATAGTCAGTCTGGTCACTAGTCCATAATTGAGTCCCTGTGTTTACGTCGTAGCCCATCCAAACGCGCCTGTTCGGGTTGAAGCCTGCGTATATTCCCTCACCGTAAGCACGAGCAGCTGTATAGTGTTCGATGTCGAGGTCGTGGACCCACAGTTGATGCCCATCTGTGAGGCTGTAGCCAACTTCTTTGTAAGACGTTGCTCTGCTTTCAACAGCAGCTACTAGCACGTTGCCAGTGATGCCACCTGCGCCTGGAAATAGCGGTCCAGTTGCATCCAATGCCGTGATTATAGGTACTGTTGTGTTCCACTGAATGCCCGTCAGCCAGTTATATGTTCCAGGTTTGTTGCGCAAGAAAGGCACATCGCTTCCACTTATTCCAGGAATGAAGCCAGCTGCTTGAAGCGCCTTGGTTGAGTTCCACATTGCAAGCCAGCCCGCTCTGCCGTTGAGGACATAAACGTACATCGCTCCGTCACTGCCATATACTGTCATAGCTGGTGCAGCAAACGCAGAAGCGGCAGCGTTCGTGAAGTTCGCTATGAGGACACCTGTGTTTGCGTCGTATAGATGCCAAGTATTGGGTCTTGCCATTATGGATGGACCTATCGCGAAGAGCGCAAATGGACCAAATGACGACATGTCCCACAAATAGGGAATTCCGCCCATCTGATTTCCAGAAACGAAATTGAATATCTGAGCAGCATCTAAGTTCATGTTATCATTTCTCCACAGCTCTATTCCAGTTTGCAGATCAACGCAGACTGCTCCTGACCATGCCCCAGCCACACCTTGATAGTAACCGAAGTCGCTTGGATATGTGCGGTAGTACATTTTGCCGTCCATGATTATTGGCGGAGTAAGTTTCGCCTCGTAGGTCAGCCCACTATAGAAGCTTGCATCACCGTAATCTCCTCCGATGAGACCGCCTAACGCTAGCTCTTTTGTCCACATCACATGGGGCGACATTGGGGCTTGGCTGTATGGGTTGAATCCTTTTCCAGAGTCACTGGCACCTTGAACGTAGGTGGTGTTATAGCCACGTATCAGCCAATTTCCAGAAATAGAATCCCACAGCCTATTCGCCGCGTTAATGGGGCGTGTCCAGACATCGTTTGGAATCTGAGTTTCCGGCCATGACGACACAGATTGCTCCTGCACCATAAGAGTTGATTCTGGCGTCTCGCTAGAAGCATAGACGAACGTGCCATTAGCAAAGTTTTCCCCAGCATACGTCATTTTGAAAGTGTATGATCCAAGAGTTGCAGGCGTGTAAACAAAGTACTGAGATCCAATAGCTGAAGAGGTAAACGGACCTCTAGTCTCGGTTGATCCATCGGGCGCTGTGATTGAAACCATGAAGCCATGGAAAACATCAGAAGCCGTCGGCGGGATTGGCTCAAGCCACATGTTCACAACTGTGTATTCGCCTGAGGATATCGGGTTAGGGTTTAGAGATAGATATGCGTAAGTCTTAACATTTGTAACGGCTGTAGCAAACGGAATGCCAGTCATTAGTGGGGCAATAGTCAACATTAGAACAAAAGCAACAGAAACAGCAAACGATACTCTATTTTTTCCAATAGCCATCTTTCTTTTCACTCCCTTTCTCCCTGCAAAATCTAGCGGTGTAAATGCTTTTAACAACTTGTGACTGAGCCACTCACTAACATTACTCGTCTATTTTTGTAAAATCCAAAAAATTAAATGCTGAACACACTCATATACAAACTTAGAGAATGACAGGAGAAAGGGAGTGAACAAAGACGTCTATAAAAAATCAGGAAATCCAGACATTCACTAGATTGGGTCTCACATTTGTGCAGTCCAAAGTGTACTTAGCGCTCATCAAGTCAGGTTTCGCCACAATAAAAACTATTTCGAAAACAGCGCAGCTAGACCGATCTGAGGTCTACCGAGGAATATCTGAACTTCAAAGAATAGGTTTAGTGGAGAAAGCAATTAGACGACCAAGCATCTACCAATGCGTCTCGATGAACGACGGACTCCTCATCCTTTTGGAACGCAAAACCAAAGAATTCAATGAAATCAGAACACAAACTACAAGACTGATCCGAAAAACAAGTGAATCCCAACCTAATAAGACAGTTCAATATGAAGACTGCCAGTTCGTAATAGTTCCGGAAAGAGAAGTAGCTCTCCGCAGATGGATGAAAGCTACTGAAAGCGCTCAGAAGAGTTTGGACTTTATCATCCGCTGGAAAGGTTTTATCATTGGCCTACAGGACCGAAGCGAACATTTCAAAAGGATGCTAGAGAGAGGCGTTAAGATCCGAGGCATCGTAACGGAACCTAAAAATCAAAAATCAGTGTCCGCATTGATTACAGAACTGAAGAAAAAGGGCTCCTATAGCCTCAGGTACATGCTCACGTCACCTGAAGCGGTATTTTCGATAATTGACAGAAAAGAGATACTTATCAACGTCATACCTATGTCTGTCCCAACTCAGACATCAAGCCTTTGGTCAAACAACCCCAGCCTCGTCGCCGTCGTTCAAGACCACTTTGAACTGAAATGGCACTCTCTGACCGCAAAAGGCAAAAACCTATTTACAAGAAGTAAACAAGAAATCATCTGCTGAGCCTGCTTGGCACTGAGGTTTTACTACGAGTAATAAGCACTAACTTTCATAGACCCATTTTTGCAGGCTAATTAGGTAGAAGAACATTTTCTCGCCGCACTCCTTCTTAAAAGCCTAGTATTACACGGAAACACCCACAGCCACAGCCTCTGTTAAAATGACATATTCTGAGTTTAGACATAATTTTTTCACCTGAATATTTACGCGTCAAAATCATTGAGCTGCAAGAAACATGCCTTTTATCCGCCACTCAACCATTGCGTTTCAAGAGACAGGGGGAACACAAAATGATGAGCAAAAAGCTTGCCCAAAGGGTGGACCAAAACTTAGGTGAAGAATGCCGGAAAGCACTTGAAAACGCTTACGGCTTCAAAATTCCGTTGCCAAATTCTGCGAAAAAGAAACTTCGCTAAGACAGGATTTTTGAGGCTAAGAGTATGTTGGAAAAATTGCTTGAGGCGCTAAGAAAGAATAACGGCCAAATTGACAAAGACACTGACAGTGCCATGCGTAAAATGCAGAAACAGAAGAGACTCTCAAGCAAAGAATTCTTAAAGGTCCATGACGCGGTATGGCAGGAAGGCCCAAAAACAAAATTCCAAACCCCAGACGAATGGCTAAGACACCTGCAACCCCAAGAGTAGAGAGTAGCAAAGCTTTCACGGTTGCATTCTAATTTAAAGAAAATTCTTGGTTTGTATCAACAGGCTTTTTCTCTTCCAATTGGTAGTTGATGTTTTTAGAGAAATCTTTAACACTTCATGCATTCAATCTTATACTACGAGTTTGCTGCTTCAGGAGAACATACATGAGCCTACTGAGCCACGACAGTTTCTGGAACGCCATCATAACCATGCCTATGACCAAGAAAATGCTGCAGATGTCCCTGAAAAAGTGTCCCGAATGTGGCAGAACAGTTCTTGAAGCAGCGTTAGACGATTACGTTGGCAAGTCAGATATGAAATGCGGTAGGTGCAGCGGCTTCTACTCGCGGGTCATCGGCTTCTGGATAGATTTCCTCAGGCGAAGCCTAAACGTGAAGAGGGAGAAAGTGGAGCAACTCCTCGCCGACCCCTACACGCGGAGGGCAGTGCTTAACATTGCACGGTCCTTCCGCTACTTCGGTATAAAGAAGCCTCTGAGCATCTACGCGCCTTTCCTCGTAGTATGGGACTTCACACACAAATGCAACCTAAGCTGCAAACACTGCTACAGCAACAGCGGCACCGTCCGCGAGGAAGAACTCTCCACGAAAGAAGCTATAGCCGTAGTAGACCAACTGGCGGATGCGGGAGTGACGGCGCTGGCGTTTTCAGGCGGCGAACCCCTCACACGACAGGACTTCTTTGAAGTAGCAGATCACGCCGTGAACCGCGGACTCTACGTGTCCGTAGCCACAAACGGCACGTTGCTGACGCGGGAAATGGCGCGGAAACTCAAACAAACGAAGATTCACTATGTGGAAATAAGCATAGATGGCGCAACGGCAAAAACGCATGATGCTTTCCGCGGAGTGCCAGGCGCATTCGATAAGGCTGTAACTGGCTTACGGAACTGCGTTGCTGAGGACTTGTGCGCGTGCATCGCCACCACCGCCACCAAAAGCAACCTTGACGAAATGCCAGCCATTGTGGATTTGGCTGAGGAAATCGGCGCGGAACGCTTCACCTACTTCAACTTCATCCCCACAGGAAGGGGAAAAGAGCATTTTAACCAAGACCTTTCACCTGAGGAACGCGAGAAGCTCATGCGGTACCTGCTGAACAGGATGTCAACAGGCTGCAAAACCACCATCCTCACCACTGCACCGCAACTGGCGCGCGTAGCATTGCAATGCCAAGGACCAGAAGGCACAGGAGAAGTCACCATGTCTATGGCGCACATGCAAACCGCCAAAGTCAGTAAAAAAGCTATGCCCCTAGCGGACTTCATAGGCGGCTGCGGCGCAGGAAGACTTTACTGCTCACTTAGTCCTCAGGGTGATGTGCACCCATGCGTTTTTTTCCCAGTAAATGTAGGTAACCTGAAAACCGAAAAGTTCCAAGACATCTGGCTAAACAGCAAAATGTTCAACACACTGCGAAACCGCGGCAACTTGAAAGGCGCATGCGCAAAATGCACTTACAAATTCATATGCGGAGGCTGCCGCGCAAGAGCCAGCGCCTATCACGATGACTATTTGGCTTCAGACCCAGGCTGCGTACTAGCTAAAGAAACTGAGGGCTCTTGAGATGAAGCCGAAAACCGTGAAAATCTACCGAGCCAAAAAAGACATTACAAACATTCTAAAGGAAGCCCTGAAAGATGCAGATTTCCGCGGCAAACAAAAAGTCTTCATAAAACCCAACTTAAGCCACCCCGAATACCTAAACGGCGTCGTAACGAGCCCCGCGTTAACTTATGAACTGGTGAGCCTGCTTCGAGATGAAGTACCCGAAGTGGTCGTCGGCGAATCCAACGGATTCAACTACCCCTGCGCCTCAGCGTTCGAAAACACGGGCATGGAAGCCGCGGTTAAGAGGGCTGGGGGAACAGTGATTAACCTGTCAGAAGACAAAGTTGTCAAAGTAAACTTCGAAGACGGCGAAAAGGTGAAGCGGCTTTTTCTTCCCAAAACCGTGCTGGACTCAGACGCCGTCATTGATTTGCCGTTGATGAAGACGCACGAGTTCACGATGTACAGCGGAGCCATAAAAAACCTGTTCGGATGTGTCCCCAGCAACCGACGCATCTACCTGCACCCGTATCTTCCTGAAGTATTTTACAGGCTGTACACGGTTTTCAAGCCACAGTTGACCATCATGGACGCCAGAGTAGGCATCGAAGGCAATGGACCCACCAAAGGCGAACCCGTCGCCATGAATCTGATGTTAACCAGCAACGACGCCTTAGCCATAGATGTAACTGCCGCCAAAATCATGTGCCTAAACTGGAAAAAAACCTACCTGCACTACATAGCGGAAAAAACAGGTTTCCACGAAGAAACAATTAGCGTACAGGGCTTGCAGGTGAACGAGGTTAAGCACAGGTTTAAGCCGCCAAGAATCGACTTGCCGGTGAAGGCGCAGATGGAGATTTACAAGCACGAGTACTTGACGAAGATTATGTTTTGCTCGTTAGATGTGGTTAAACTCTTCCAGCGGATAACCACGGCGTACAGAGGCAAACCCGTAGAAGTCGGCTAGCTAAGCACTTCCTTGTAAACTGCCATGGCTTGCTTCACAACGATATTCCATGCATATTGTTCCACCATGGTTTTCCGCGCCAGAAATGCCATCTCCGCGGATGCCGCAGGATGCTCCAGCAAAAACAGAATCCGCTCAGAGAACTGCTTGGAATTGAAGGGCTGGCACATAAAACCGTTTTTACCGTCAGTGATTGTTTCTGGGATGCCGCCCACGTTGGTGGTTACAACAGGCAATTGGCTGGAAAGGGCTTCGAGGACGGCGAAGGGATGGTGCTCGTAGAATGTGCTGAACGCGAAGACATCCGCCGCCTGATACAGCTTAGGCAATTTCGCATCAGGATAGTACCCCGTGAAGATTATGTTATTTTTCACGCTTAGGCGTTGGGCGTGGGCAACGAGTTTCTTCATCTCGTTGCTTTGCCCTCTGCCGCTTATGATGAACTTCGCGTTGGGGAACCGCTTGACGACAGCGGGCATGCTTTCGATAAGCGTGAACAAGCCTTTCCGCGCATAGAGCCTACCTACCGAAAGTATGGCAATGTCATCTGGATTGAAGCCCAGTTCCGCCTTGACTTTGTGCTTGTTAGAGGCAGGCTGGAACTTGTTCACGTCAACTCCGTTGTGGATGACGCGGATTTTGTCCTCCTTCACTTTATAATATTGCATGAGTTCGCGCCTTGTGAAGTCGCTAACGGCTATGAGTTTGCGGCTGCGCTTCTGCATGCGTTCCTCGAAGATGCGCAAGAACCAGTTGAAGCTCACCAAAAACTTTTCGTTGGAGTTCAACCTGCTGTAAGGCTCGCCGCGGATGGCTTCCGCCTCGCCCTTCCACGTTGAATGCACGGTGGAGATGAGGGTTCTGGCGAAGTCTGCGGGAACTGCAAAGTTCGGAATCAAAGGCAAATTCGCGTGTGCGATGTCAACTTTGACCCGGTCGCGGACGCTGTTCAGTTTCCTTGATGCGGATGCGGCGAAAAGGAATGATTTTACGATGGGGGTTTTGGGGGTTTTGAGGAAGAAGACCTCAAGCTGCTCGTTCACTTTCACATCTTTGGCTTGGTTGGAACCTGACACTATGTTGATTGAGTAGCCATTCTTCATCAGTTCATTTGACAAGTAGTAAACGTAGGCGCCTGTGCCTCCTGAAAGTGGCAGGTACTCAGGAGAGATGAAGCAGACTCGGGTCATTTCTTTCGCGTTCTCCCTTCACCTGACATGTACTTGGCTGTTGTGATGGCGGCGCCGCATGTCCAAGCCATGGTTCTCACGAAGTAAAGCGCGAATAGGCGCATGGCGGTGCGGTCTTTGAATTTGACGGACAGCTTCGCCGCGGAAATGACGTAGTAAATCCACATGGCAGCAAACAGGACCGCGGAAGCGTACCACAGCGGTCTCAGCAACGGCACGATACCCATAAGAAAAAGCACAACCACTCCAAGCAGCAGTGCGGGCTGGATGTTCATGCCGAAATCCGTAATCTCATCGCCCCTCGCCAACTTAGAGTGCTTGAGGTACAGTTTAAGGGTGTTCTTGCCATACTGCAGCTGTTGCCGCCAATACGCATGGACCGTTGGCCTGTTGAAGTGGTAACACTTAGCGGTTGGCTCATAAGCGAATCTGTAGCCTTTAACGGTTACTCTGAAACCTAAGTCCGTATCGTACTGACTCGGCAAGGTTTCGTCCCATCCGCCTGCTTCCTCGATGACGCTTTTCTTCATCAGCAGGTTCATGGTAGCGATGCGCCCTGTGTACTTTCCGATGCGGCTGTACCTGTTCTTAATTTCGTAGCCTATACTTCGTGCCCACGGGTTCTCTGTGTTCCAGGTTTCGATGGCGCCGCTTACCCCAGCTACCTTTGGGTCTTCCAGTTGT
>JBGOXQ010000007.1:0-17638 GCA_041479225.1 Bathyarchaeia archaeon | reverse complement strand
TCTTCTATGATTTATCTTCCGCTGCGAATGTGGTGTTTAAACGGCTCAACGGGCGACATTTGCTTGTCGTTTATGCATCCGAAGGAGACGAGACACGAGTCATAAACAACTTTTATAACGTCATCACCCAAGAAATCATAGATAGTAAGCTTCAGAGTGGCATATGGGTGAAATTAAAATGAAAGTAGAATACGACCGCAAAGCCGACATCCTCCACATCAAACTAAAAGACAACAAAATAATCGACACCCGCATGCTCAGCGAAGATTTCTACGTTGATGTTGATAAAGACAACAATTTTGTGGGCATAGAAATCTGGCAAGCCTCCAAAAACGCCATCCAACCCCTCAGCCAAACCCTAACCCAAGAAGCAAAAGATCAATTCGTGAAAAATTTTAGGGCAAAAGTTAAGAAACCCACAACCCCATAATAAAACAAAGGTGAACACAGCCGTGACCACCATGCTAACAACTGAAGAAAAAGAGCTGCTCACAAGAGCCGCAAACCTCATGGAGGAACTCTTAGAAACCATAGAAGTAACCGAAGACAAACAAATCGCTAAAGAACTCAAAGCCGCCCTAAAAGAAGTCGATGAAGGAAAAACCAGACCCATAGAAGAGCTAATCCAAGAGTTAGGTCTTGAAAAAGACGTACACCCTTAGCTACGCGCCAACTTTTCAGAAAGGTATCAAACATCTAGAGCGCCAAACCCAAATCAAAATTTTAAACGATCTCACCATCTTAAAAACCGACCCCTACATAGGGAAACCGCTCCGCGGCGACTGGAACGGCGTCTACTCACTCAGAACAGGCAGATACCGAATCCTATACTCCATAAAAGAAAACAAAATAAACCTACTATACGTAGGACACCGCAAACACATATACCAATAAACAGAACGCCATCCAACCCCCCACCCAAACTCTAACCCAAGAAGTAAAAGCAACCCTACAAAAAACCGCATAAGCATATCCGTAAACAAAGGCAACCCTGCCCGCAAACCAACGCGCCAACCGCCCTATAAGCAATCTCGCCAGAGAAAAAACCATAAAGAAAACCACATTTCAAGCAGTAAACCACAACGATAGCCAAACAAAGTCGCCAAAGCAAGTTGTGGGAACACTTAAATCGGTGGGCAAACACTGGATGATGTGGGAAAAATTATGGTTGAGACCACAGCGAAACTGGATGAAAAAGGGCGCGTTAGAATCCCCAAAAAAATCAGGGACGCCGCCCAACTAAAAGAAGGAAGCTGCGTCAACATAAAAACAAAAGAAAAAACCATAATCATAGAACTCGCACAACCAGTAGCCGACAAATACTACGGAGCCTTCAAAGTGGAAAAATGGCCCCAAGACTTAGACCAATACGCCGCGGAGGTAATGCAGAAACAATGGAAACAACGCGCTACATAGACGTTAACATATTCGTGTACTGGCTGGGCAAGCATCCCAAATTCGGCGAAACCGCCCACAACTGGGTTCAAAAAATCGAAAGTTCAGCACCAAAAGAATACGTTACCTCAAGCTTGACCATATATGAAGTAGTCGTTATATTGGCTGGCTTAGTGGGGAAGAACCTGAAAGACAGAGCTTTCGTGGAAGAAGTCACCCGTTCCATAACACACATGAAAGGCTTAACAATTGAACCCCTCAAAGCCGAAGACTTCACCAACGCCACGGAATTAATGGGCGCAAACAAAATCGACTACGAAGACGCCTTACACCTAGCCGTCGCAATAAGAATCGGCGCTCAAGAAATAGTATCAAACGACAAAGACTTCAGCACAACCCACCTAAAAAGAGTAATTTAAAAACCCAATAACTACCCATCATACGACAGGGGAAACTATTGAAGCTCAACATTCCCAAACCTCTAATCGGTGACATTTCCGAGGATGAGTTGAAGCTTTACTTAGAAAAATTAAAGAAAACGTCGGGGTCGGTTAACCAACCCTTTGAGCTATGGACTCTAACCGTTTTATAGACTCCCTTTTTACCACCGCTGATTTCGTAGCCAAGTAAGGCTTTATTTTATGTTCTTCAACCAATTGTCTAGCATTGACAGTTTCTCTCGATTGCTCAGACCTATTCGAGTTCTTAATCGTTAGAGAGTTAACATGACTACCGAATTTTTTCTGCAAATCAGGGTATAACATTGTGTCATAGGAATATTTTTCGCTGGAAAAGACTCGTCCCTTAAGCGGACCATTACCACCACGCCTGACTTTGAAGGACGAACCGAGGACATCTACATAGGCAAACAGGCTCAAAAAGTCGTCTGAAACAACTTCTTTTTCATCGTAGTAACCGATTCCAGTGTTAAAGGCAAAAACAACGGTTTTCTCCAAACCATCGACGCCTTTCTTGATTCTTGAAAGTGCAAAGCAGAGGTCTTCTTCATTATTCATTAGGTCACTAAAGTTAGCGTCGATTGCAAAAGTTCGAATACCTTCATCAAAGTAATAATCGATTACCTGTTTTTGATATTTAATCGGTAAAAAGAAAGGAACCATGCCCACAATTTCTTTCCCGTTATTATGCATTCTTATTTCTTCAATCATTAACTTTAGCATGTTCTTGTAACTCAAAAACTTGTTTTCATCCCAACTGGCGCATTTTCTTCCATCGGGAACGCTTTGCACTAATGATTTCATTATCGCTGGCAAGAAGATAGCTTTCTCACTTGCGCCATGGAGTGCCTGAGCAATTAGCCTAATCGTATCGTCATCGGGCATAACGTTATACTGTAGGTCGAAAATCGTTATGTTGAGTTTATTCGGGCAAAAATAGCTTCTAACCTCACTGGTAAAGTCTTTAATTTTGTTAGATTGAAGGGTGTTAACTCTTTTTGGATTGATGTGTTGGATAATCTCGTTGACTTTATTATTGTCAGAGTCAAAAGGGAACAATCTTTGTGTTACAACTGGACCTTCGAAAGAGAAGCTGTTGTCAGAAGCGGATATTTTTTTCTTAGCAACGCCTATTTCCTCTTCCCTCTCAAACTTGTCAATTTTAAATATTTCTCCCATACATATTTAATCAACTTGTCCACCTTTTAACATTATGTCCTATCTTGAAGATTACGGTCTTACTTCGCCGTCTAGAAAGTATTCGCTCGTAGCCTTAGTTCTTAAAGACCGTAAGGGTTGCGCACAAATTGACATAATGCACCTTCAAAAAATCATCCGATATTTTGAGTATCTAAGAAACTCCAAAGACATTGCTTACTCGAATTACAAGTATGGGGTAGTATCTTACGAATTGGAAGAGAACGTTGAGAAGTTGCAAGATAATGGTTTAGTAGATAGAGATGAATATGATATACTTACGCTTACACCTGAGGGGCAAGATATAGCTGAGAAATTATCGCAAGGTCTTGACAAGAAAGAACTTGAGAAACTGATGTTCGCAAAGCAACAACTCAACGACTTAACACTTGATGAATTGATGTATTTCATGTATCGTCTTATCCCCGAGTCAGTTGTGAACTCGACAGAATTTCCAAGACTTGAAAAAAAGAAAACATCATTTGTTCAGAGTCTCTTTTTGAAAGGTAAAGTAAACTCAGCAACCGCCGCTAAATGGCTTGATATGAGCGAGAAAGATTTCCTTGACAGTCTCTGTAAGTAAAGCTAAATATGTTTTCGATTGCTCGCCTTCCATAATGCTTCTTGAAAAGTGCCAATTGTTTTCGCAACTAAAAGCGTTCTCCAAGATTTACAAGGTGTTAGCACCTAGCCGAGTGATGGAAGAATATGCTGTTGGAGATAGGGATAACTCTAAGCCAGACATTGAGCTGTTTAAACAGGTTTTCAATCCTATCGATGTTAAGGCGGATGATGATTTACTACCCTACTTCTTTAATGATTCATCAAGCGGCGAGTTCTGGGTTATCTCTTATGCTAGGCAACATCCGGAATTTACCTGTGTAATAGATGAGACATTCGGCAGAAGCATTTGTGAAACCTTAGGTGTAAAAGTGACGGGAACAATCGGCATAATAAAGGAAATGAAGAGCAAAAGGCTTCTAACCCAAGAGGACTTAAAATGCATTAGAACAGCAATCAAGAAATCTAGGTTCTACCTTTCAGCTAAATTATTACGTGAGCTCGATGAAATTTGTGGTTCACCTATTTAGGTCAAATAACTTTAGTATCCCTCCGAAGAGCTTGAAGAAGAGCTAAAAAGAATAACCTGATTTAGTAGCTACAACAGCCCAACAAACAACTGTCTTTGAGGTGGAGGGCATAGTTTCTTTTCATATGGATTGCTTCTTGAGTGATTTGTTCTTTAAGCATGGGTTTTATGGAGTCTTTAGGCACTAAATCAACTTTCAAGCGCAATTTTTTGGACAGAAATTCTTTTACGTCTAAGAGGTCCCAAAGACTATACGGCTGGGAAAAAGTAATAAGCAGGTCTAAATCGCTTTTGCGTGATTCTTCCCCTCGGGCGTAGGAACCGAAAATTTCGATTGACTGCACATGATATTTTTCTTCAAGGACAGGCATCAGTAATGAAAGTTTTTCTTTCAACTGTGTTACTGTCCTCAAGGGGTTCACCGTTCAACTTCTCTTTGGTGGGGCTGTTATTTAAAACTGTCTTAACCGCAGCTTGACCAATGCGTTCCGCTTTTAAGAAGCTAGTACACGGACACCTTGGCGACACCCGGTATTTTCAGGAGTTCATTTATGAGTTCGCCTGGAATTTTTTTCTCCACAATCAGCGTTAACTTCGGTTCGGGGGAGAGCTCTGGGTCATCCACGATGGCTTGTCTTATGCTTAAGCCGCCGTTAGTCAGTACCATCGCCGAGTTGGCTAGGATGCCGTGTGATTTCGGGTCATATACTGTTATTTCCACTACGCCTAGGTTGAGGTGTTTGGCGATTTCTTTGAGCGAGTGGCCTGCGGGTCTGATTTCTTCGAATATCAGCCTGAGTTCGCGGTTGGCTTTGATAGCGGTTAAGGTTTCGTTTACGGTGCGTCGGTCTACGCCTGCGACTCTGGCGATGCGTACGGGTGGGATTTCGATTTGATTGAGGTAGATTTTTTGGTCTCTTACGCTTAAACCGTTTTCTACGAGGACGCGTGCTACTTTGAGTCTTTCGGGGTAGTCTTCGAAGTGTTTTTTGATGTTGTTCCACATGCCCGCTCACACGTACACTTTTGTACAGCAACGTATAAATATGTTCCTGTAAGTTCTGGTATCCAACACGAAAAAATACCAATCACCATGAAAAGGTGCATAAAATGCCAAACAGAAAAATCCTCCTAAACGAAGAAGACATACCAAAACAATGGTACAACATAACCCCCGACCTACCTAAACCCCTTCCACCATTTATTGACCCCAACACGAAGGAACCAGGCGTCGGAATCGTCCCCCGAATCTTCCCCAAAGCCATCATTGGACAGGAACTAAGCAGAGAACGATGGATAGACATCCCTGAAGAGGTCCGCGATGTCTACAGGATTTGGAGACCCACTCCAATGTACAGAGCACTCGGTCTTGAGAAGGCTCTGGGTACGCCAGCTAAGATTTACTACAAGTACGAAGGAACCAGCCCAGCAGGAAGCCACAAACCCAACACCGCCGTCCCACAGGCTTACTACAACATGAAAGAAGGCACCAAACGCCTATCCACAGAGACAGGCGCAGGACAATGGGGCTCAGCCCTAGCGTTCGCCGCCATGATGTTCGGACTCAAAGCCACCGTCTACATGGTCCGCGCAAGCTACGACCAGAAACCATACAGAAAAATGATGATGCACGCCTTCGGCGCAGAAGTCTTCGCAAGCCCCAGCAAACAAACAGAGGCAGGCAGAAAAATCCTCGCAGAAGACCCCAACAACAAAGGCAGCCTCGGCATCGCCATCAGCGAAGCAGTCGAAGATGCATTGGTTAACGAGGTAGAAACCAACTACGCCATCGGCAGCGTCTTCAACCACGTCCTGATTCATCAAACTGTGGAAGGTCTGGAAGCTAAGAAGCAGCTGGAAATGGTTGACGATTATCCAGATGTCATTTACGGGTGCATAGGCGGAGGCAGCAGCTATTCTGGTCTCATGTGGCCATTCTACTACGACAAAGTCTCCAAGAAAGCTCCGAAACAAACACGCTTCGTAGCCACTGAAGCCACAGCCTGCCCAAAAGTCACGAAAGGTGTGTACCAATATGACCACGGCGACACCGCAAAACTGACTCCACTGGTTCCAATGCACTCTCTGGGACATGACTTCATACCCGCGCCAATTCATGCAGGCGGTCTACGCTACCACGGCATCGCTCCAACCATCAGCCTGCTGACGCAAGAGAAACAGATGGAAACCGAAGCATTCAACCAACTAGAAGTATTCGACGCTGCAAAACTGTTCATCCAAACCGAAGGCATCATACCCGCGCCCGAACCAGCACACGCCATCAAAGGCGCCATCGACGAGGCTCTAAGATGCAAACAAACAGGGGAAGCAAAAACCATCCTCTTCGTGCTATGCGGACATGGACACTTTGACATGGCAGCCTACGACGAATACTTCAACGGCAAACTGCTACCATACGAGTACCCAACGGAGAAAGTTGCCGAATCCATGGCGAAGCTGCATAAGATGT
Organism: Bathyarchaeia archaeon; assembly: GCA_041479225.1. Lineage (GTDB taxonomy): Archaea > Thermoproteota > Bathyarchaeia > Bathyarchaeales > Bathycorpusculaceae > JADGNF01. Next base: position 11,028 of record JBGOXQ010000007.1, on the reverse strand, counting down.
ATCCTTGGCTGGAAAAAGTCAACAAGCAATACATCAGCTGCGAACCCTACTAAACCGCAGACCAAACTTGCAGTCTCTCCCTTTTCCTCTTTGTTTAAAAATTTCTCTTCTGCAAACCTTTTCTTTCCTAACGTATTTTTATCGTTCATTTTCCATAATGCTACCACACTCAGTTGGTGCTGTTCATGACAGAAAACAACTCCCCGCCGTCTTCACCCAGCGTTCTTCCAGTAAAAACCGTTGGGTTAATCGTGAACCCAATCGCGGGCATGGGTGGAGCCGTGGGGCTCAAAGGAACCGATGGACAAGCAATCTTAGACAGAGCCAAGTTTCTCGGAGCAAAGCCACTTGCCCCTGAGAAAGCCGAAACCTTCCTCGCCGAACTGCGCACGGCAAAAGAAAGCTTAAAGCTCATTGTAGGGGCAGGCGACATGGGGGAAGATGAAGCTAAACGCTGCGGCTTCATTTACACCGTTGTGGGGGAAAGAAAGACTGAGACCGCGGCGGAAGACACCAAAAAGGCTGCCAAGAGAATCAAGGAAATTGGCGTAGACCTGCTGGTTTTCTGTGGTGGAGACGGCACGGCACGTGATGTTCTGGAAGCGGCAGACATGACTATTCCAGTTTTAGGCGTTCCCACAGGCGTCAAGATGCACAGCGCCGTTTTCGCCGTCACCGCTCTGGCTGCGGCAAGAGTTGCCCTGCGCTTCTTATGGGCTGAGTTGCCGCTTAGGGAAGCTGAAGTCATGGACGTTGATGAAGCCGCTTTCAGAGAGAGTCATGTGTCTGCGAAGCTCTTCGGCTACGTGCTGACGCCTTATGAACCACATTTAATTCAGGCAAACAAAATAGCCAGCCCTGTGACGGAGGATGAAGTGCGCAACCAAGCAGCCATAGCAATATACATCATCGAAAACATGAAGCCAGATGTGCTTTACATTATGGGTCCAGGAACCACAACGCGCACAATTGGCGACCTCTTAGATGAGAAGAAAACTCTTCTTGGCGTAGACCTTTTCGTTAATAAGAAAATAATTGCCCATGATGTGACGGAGAAGCAGATTCTGGATGCTATGCGTGGGAGGGCAGTGCAGATAATTGTCACCCCCATCGGCGGGCAGGGCTTTATTTTCGGGAGAGGAAACCAGCAGATAAGTGCCCAAGTCATCCGCAAAGTAGGCGTCGAAAACATTGTTGTGGTAGCCACGGAAAGCAAGCTGCGAAGCCTCAAAAGCCTCAGAGTGGATACGGGCGATGCAAGCTTAGACAGAGCGCTCCAAGCCTTCACGTTCAACGTAGTTTCAGATTACAAAATCGAACGGCCAATGCAGGCGGAATAGATCGAGACACTGACGTGAAGTTCATGCAGTTTTTGGGTAAATTGAAATATACCAGTATCCGAACACTACTTTATCTCTTGAGGTTGAAAAGTTGATTCCTATTAATCTGCCCAAAATAGGCGAAGAAGAAGTTGAAGCAGTCGTTAAAGTTATGCGCAGCGGATACCTAACAAGCGGACTAGGCGCAGGCCCCAAGGTCACGGAGTTTGAGAAGAACTTTGCCAAATTTGCAGGCGCGAAATACGCCATAGCTGTGAACACAGGCACCGCCGCTCTGCATGCTGCAATTGTTGCCTCAGGCGTCAAAGCAGGAGACGAAGTGATTCTGCCCAGCTTCACCTTTGTAGCCACAGCCGAAGCCGCGGTTATGGCTGGGGGAAAACCAGTTTTTGCAGACATCGACCCTGAAACTTACAACCTTGCACCCAGCGCGGTGGAAAAAGCTATCACGAAAAAGACCCGAGCCATCGTGCCCGTGGATCTGTATGGTTTATCCGCGGACATGAAGCCCATCCGCGAAATCGCGGCGAAACACAAGCTATCGGTGGTTGAGGATGCCGCGCAAGCACACGGGTTAAGCTACATGGGGAAACCTCCAGGGGCATTCGCTGACGCGGCATGCTGGAGCCTCTACGCAAGCAAGAACATGACCACGGGCGAAGGCGGAGTCGTAACTACAAACGACGACAAAGTCGCCGAAGTCACAAAAATGGTCAGAACCCACGGGGAAAAAGCAAAGTACGCCTCCGAAATGCTCGGCTACAACTACCGCATGTCAGAGATACAAGCCGCCATAGGCGTCGTGCAACTCGAAAAGCTTCCGAACTTTGTGAAGAAACGCCGAGAAAACGCATCCCATCTGAACGAGATTCTGTCGAAAAGCAACAAGCTCTGTCTGCCAAGCGAACCCGAAGGCGGAAAGCATAGTTGGTACCTTTACACGGCAAGGCTCTACAACGGCACCGAAGCGGCGCGGAACAAACTCCTTGACGAGCTGCATAAGAAAGACATCGGCGCAGAAGCCTACTACGTAAACCCAGTGCACCAAATGCCCTATTACCTGAACAACTTCGGAACGCATAAGCTTCCAGAAACCGAAAAAGCAGCTAAACAAGTGTTTTCGCTGCCGGTGCACCCAGGCGTAACAGAAGAACAAGTGGAGTACATCGGTAAAACGGTGTTGCAACTGCTGTAACCACTCTTTCGGGGGCATTAAAGTAAATAGGCAAAACTTAAGAGCCCAAAAAACTTAGACTGGGAAGGGTGAAGAACTTTGCTTGCAAAGGTGCCTACTTGGCTTCTAGGTGCACTCACTCTTTTCAACATATCAGCTTTCGTTTTCCTGATATTGGCGCCTTACTACGTTTTCCTCGGTAAAGAACAATACATTCCGAAAAGCAACCCCGACTTAGGCTACTTCATGCCTAAAACCGCGGAGGCATGGTTTTTCCTTGTCCTCGCCCTCGTTTTCTTTGCGCTATTTTGGTTGACCTTCGCCCTCTTCTACCGAAGAATCCGAGGTAAAGGCTACAGCTGGGTCACACCATGGAAGGTCTGCATGCCCATCCACTTGCAGAGAGTAATGAAAATCGGCAAGAAAACTATAAGAGTTAAATATGGACTTCAAGTACTAGGTCCAGTCTGTCTCGAAGAAGTAGTAGAAAGTTTTCTGAAAAGGAGCCAAGAAGAATGAGCAACGAAGAAGATGTCTCACGCATAAAAGTAAAATTCCTGATTGAGGGTTTAGGCGAAGCCGAAGGCGAACTCGTACGTTTCATGGCGCCCCGAACGGTGGACACCATTGTGCGAAAACTTCCCGTTGAAGGACGCGCAGCACTGTGGAAGGAGGAGGTTTACTTTGAAATCCCCATAAAAATGGGTGAAGAAAAAGCCAAACCAAACGTAGAATTAGGCACGATTGCTTTCTGGCCTATGGGTGGCGCCCTATGCGTTTTCTATGGGCAATCTCAACCTTACAGCCCCGTAAGTACTCTGGGCAAAATCACGAAGAATCTGGAATTGTTTAAACAGGTGAAAAGCGGGACAAGAATCCGCGTTGAACAGTTAAGTAGCTAGGGAACTTTCGCGCCACATCTCAAGCAATCGCTCGCACTCTTCTTTCACGGATGCGTCTGTGCTTTTGTCCTTTAGGACGCCGAGAAATTCTATGCGTTTCTGGACTGAACGCTTCTCCGCGTTGCCGCCGTAGTAGAGTTCTCCTTCCAAGTACTCCTTCATGTGAAAGGCCTTTTGCACGAGAAGGCTGGCGAAGTCAACTTCGTTCTCAACCGCAAACTTGTTAGCCCAAATTGCCACTTCAGTTTCTCGAAGCTGAGTTATGCCGTCAATCTCACATATCTGTCTCAGGAAGGTTCTGACAAACTCGTAGTATCCCGCGGTTTTCGCTAGTTCAAGTGCTTTGTTCACTTTCACTGTGAAATCGGGGTTTCCCTGCACTGTTATGTTGTGCTTGTAGCCACTGTCAATTAACTTTTTTGCTGTTTTGACTTCTTCTTCGGTGTAAACTCTTTCAGGGAATTCCAAAAGGGACTAAGCTCCTCTTTAAAGTAAGAAACAAAGTTTAGCTGCGCAGAAAAATCTAAGCGCAGGGTTTGTAGATTTTTATGTTGTGATTGCCTGAGACTAACTCTATCGCGCCGTCCTGTTGCAGATTTTCTAGGAATTCTTTGGCTGCGCTTATTCGAACGCTGTACTTGGTTGATATAGCGTAGGGTGTTAAGACGGGCATCTTCTTTATTTCCGCGACGAGTTTTTCGTTTTTCGCGTCTGGAGCGATTACACCGATTATGGTTCGTTTTTCTTTCGGTGGACCTGCTTTCTTGTCTTTGTCTTTCTTCGATTTGTCCTCGTCATCTTTCTTGTCTTGCATGCGTTCCATTTGTTTTAAGCCGAGTTTCTTTTTTCCGCCCATGAATATCACTTTCTCCTGTTCTAGATTGGCTGGCTTATTTCAACCTTATGCTTGCTCTGCCACTCTTTGATTGGCACGCCCAGTTTCTTTTCTACGTCGGCTCTGTGGATGCTGTTCATGGTGCAGAACGGTATTATGCGCCCATCTGGCACGGCATAGTGGATCACGCATCGCTGTACGCGTTCTAAGTCGAAGTTGTAGGGGTCCATGAAGTGCATCGATGACAGCAGAATGGATTGCCTCTGCAGGTCTCCAAGTGCGGTGTAGCTTCCTTCTGTCAGCACTCTCCAGATGTATTTTCTCATGAAGCCAAGCTTCACGTATCTCAACGCAGGACCAATCAGGGCTCGTTTGGAGATTTTTTTGCCGCCTTTAAGTGCTTTCGCGTATGCTTTGTTTACGGCTGCGGAGAATTTTTCCACATCTGCGTAGCGCGTGATGGGTGTGATTTTACCGTCGTTAACGAAGAGGTAGGTTGCCATGCCGCAGTGGGGATGAGCTGTGAATTCCACGTACCGTTTATCTTGCATAGCGCCAACAGCTTTTGAGACTGGAACAACTGTAGGGACAGGGTAGAAGTCTGAAGTCTTTACCGCTCCTTTGGTTTGCTCTTCAACAAGCCGCATGAAGTCAGGGATGGTGATGCGCATCTTTTCCCTTTCTTGCTGGGGCAATCTTCCGCAGAGTGAAACGGGTTGAACGTTAATGCATCTTACCACATCGAAATTTTTCACGGCGAAGTCTATGATGTCGCCCAGTTGTGAGTCGTTGACCCCTTTGACCAGCGTTACTACGAGCACTACACTGGCGAAGCCTGCTGCACGAAGGTTCTGGAGCGCTTTCATCTTGATTTCAAGCAGGTCAAGCCCGCGGATGAACTTGTAAACGTCAGGGGTTAATCCGTCAAACTGCAGATAAATGGTGCTTACGCCCGCTTCTTTCAATTGCCTAGCGTACTCCACGTCTTGGCTGATTCGAACTCCGTTCGTATTAACTTCCACATGGCGGAAACCGAGCTCCTTAGCTTTTCGAATTAAATCGAAGAGGTCGTTGCGGATGGTTGGTTCTCCTCCGCTGAACTGCAACGCTGTAGCTGGCACGGGTTTGGTGGCACGCAGGTTCTCCAGCATTCCCACAACTTGTTCCTTGGTGGGTTCGTACACGTACCCTGCGGCGGAAGCGTTTGCGAAGCAGACTGGACATTTGAGGTTGCACCTGTTCGTCACATCAATAATTGCCAATGCGGTGTGTGACTTGTGTTCGGGGCAGATGCCGCAGTCGTTTGGGCAACCTTTGACGGTTTGGGTTCGAGGGTTCTGTATGCCTTCGCCGTCATAGCGGAACTTCTCCGCCCGCACATATTGGTCATAATCCGACCAGTAAAGCTCCTGGAACACGCCGTGTTCGGGACATTCCTTCCTGATGAAGACTTTGCCGCCATCCTCATAAATTTCGGCGTCCAGCGCCTGGAGGCAGTCGGGGCAAATGCTCTTCGTATTCTTGATATGTTTCATGTCTATCACTATGCTCTATCGTAATGCTTGCGCTTTTAAAGGAAACAAACGTATTAAATAATAAGGTTTCCAAACGTTTACTACGGTGAAATAGGGGAATCAACGTTGTCCATAGACGAGAACACGAAAGAAACTCTGCATAATATGGGTTTAAACGCTTACGAAATCGACGCCTACACTACGCTTCTTGAAGTCGGTCAGTTGACGGCTATGGAGATAAGCCGCGAAGCGAAAGTGCCTTACAGCAAAATCTACGAGGTTCTGAACTCGCTGAAAGAGAAAGGCTGGATTAAAAGCAGCGAAACCCGCCCATTCAAGTATTACCCAGTGTCGCCACTCGAAGCCACGGCGTTTACGAAGCAGAAGCTTGAAGACAAGTATATAGGTTGGGAACAAACCGTTGCCGAGACGCTTCAGCCGCTTTATGAGAAACGGGAACTTGTGGAGCGCCCCGACATCCTCATCTTGCATGGTCAACAGGCAGTGGTGGCAAAGCTGGAGGAAGTTTTGAAAAAAGCCACGAAGGAAGTGATGATTGCAGCGCCAGTCTTCGCGAAACCCATAATCGCTTCTGCCGACCAGCTTTTAGCAGGATTGAAAAAGACCGTAAATGTCAAACTTATGGCGGCGGGCCAACCTGACGACTGGAAGGCTCTAAAAAAAATTGAAGGCGTAAACAAGTTGCGTGTCCGAGATAACATGTTCGGAGGCGGAGTCATAGCCGACGGCAAAGAAGCCATGCTTTTCCTAGGTGAGGAGAAACCCAGCCTCATAATTTGGAGTAACCACGCGGGTTTAGTTGGCTTTGCACGTGAATACTTCCAGTTCCTCTGGGACTCCTCGGCCCCTGCTTAGCAACAGCACCTGCGCCTACCGAAAATCTTTACGAATGCTTGTCGCTATGAGAATTTCTGTGAGTAAACAAAACTAAAGTTTCGCGGAGCTTAACAAAAAAGAAAGAAAGGAAGCTGGGGTTATTTTCCCATGACTTTCTTCGCAGCGATTTCTATGTCTTCGGATTTGATGGTTTTCCTGCCAGCGTGCATTGCAAAGTCTAAGGCTTCTTTGGCGATTTTAACGCCGATTTCCTCTAATGCTTTTGCGAGTTCTTTGGCTGCGGCTTCACTTACTCTGTCCGCGCCAGCTTTCTTGCAAAGTCTGTGCATTGGAGCTACTGCTATTTCCAAATCAGTCATAAAGACCCTCTGTAGCTTCTTTTTCATTTTAAAGCTGTATTTAACCTTTGTTATCGCTTATTCCTTTAAATTACCGACTCCCATCTATTTTCCTCCGCATTAAAAAAGAAAATTTTAAAGCAACTAACGGGTATAATTTGCGGCTAAGGTCTTCAAGATGAGGTTAGTAGACGCACATATTCACCTCTCGGACCCAGAATACAAGGGTCACACGGACGAACTGGTAGCAGACGCTAAAAACGCTGGTCTCGTGGCATTGGTTTCGAATGCCATGGATCTTGCGTCAAGCCTCGAAGCGCTTAGGCTGGCAGAAAAAAACCCTGAACTGATTTATGTTGCTTTAGGAATTCATCCTTGGAACGTAAATGTGCTCAAGCCGAACGAGCTGGAAGAAACCATGGACCTCATCACCGCGCAGAATCAACTGAAACATGTAGGCGCGATAGGGGAAATTGGCTTAGACTGCAAATACGAAGCGATCTGGGAAAAGCAACTCATGGTTTTCGACAAAATGCTACGCCTAGCCGAGAAACTTAACTTGCCCGTGATTATCCACTCGCGGGGAACAGCAGAGTTTATTGTGGAAATGTTGCCGTCGTATGATCTGAAGCATGTGCTTCTGCACTGGTTCAGTCATCCCATGACCGCGCTATTCAAAGCGATGGACCACGGCTATTACATCACTGAGGGACCTCCTGTGGTGTATTCTAACGGAATCCGCGAAGTCGTCACCAACACTCCGTTAACTAACTTGTTAACTGAGACTGATGGCCCTGTGCTCTTCAGGAAATCACCTTTCAACGGCCAAATGACCAAACCATCATTTGTTCGAGAAGTCGTGCGTGCAATTGCGGAGATAAAAGGCATGGCTGCTGAAGACGTTGCAGAGCAGATAGCTAAAAACTTTGAGGCATTCTTCAATATAAAACTCAGGTAACCAAGCCTTCCTCGTGCCTTTTTTGAACCCAATCCTGACTTGTGAGGCGCAACCTTAAATTAAGCCAAACTTCTATGAGAGACTGTTTTTACGCGTTTCAAGCGTTAAACAACGAAAAATCACAGTAATAAAACGGAGGAATCATGTTGGGAAAAGTAAAAACTGACCAAGTCAAGCGCTTAGGTAGAGCATTGATAGCGCGGTTTCCAGACAAGTTTTCCACTAACTTCGACGACAACAAACACATGGTTTCAGAACTGACGGAGGGACCTACGACGCGAGTGCGGAATCAAACTGCAGGCTATATAACTAGGCAATACGCTTTATCGAAAGCCCAATCTTCAGGCGGCGACGACGAAGAAGAAGGTATAGAGGAAGAAACCTAATAAGCCAAGACAGTTAAACTGGAAAAGACATGATGGATGAGTACAGGCGCGGGTGGGCGCATAGGTATCTACGTGAAGCCAAGGCAGAGCTGGAAGCAGCGCGGAAGATTCCTTACATGGCGCCAAGTCTTGTGTTGGAAGCCATCCGCAAAGCCCGAAACGCCATCTACTACAGTCTCGGCGAACCCGCGTTTATAGAAATTCTAGTCCGCGAGGAATTGGGCAAACCTAAACCCGCGGATGATGTGATTCTGCGCTTTCTCATCGAAATCGAGCAGACGGTGCAGCAGGTTGCGCAGCTTGAAGAAATCAACGGTGACGTCATGATGAAACAGGCAGACACTCTGGTTCAAGTTGCATCCGAATTCGTGGAGACTTTAACAGAAGAGAAGTCTGAGAACTAGAAGATTTCTCGGTTCCGCTGCTTTCAAGCCACAGAGAAAAGCACAAAAAATAACAATAAGTAATCAATTTGTTTTTTCAAAGATACACACCAAACCCACTGTTTATTAGCTTTCACCCGAACAAACTTTCAGCGAAGAAAAGATGCCCAGGATAAAAAACAGAAAAGCATTAATCGAGAACGGAGAAAACGAGCTCACACGGAAAGCCAGAGCCATCGCTCTCGCGAGTCTAGAATCCGCTTTGAATGCTGCGGACCCGAAAAAACTTCTAATTGCCATGCTTTCGCTGGAGAACTCGTGTCTCCGCGTAGGTGATTTAGCGTTTGACCTGTCGAAATTCAAGAAGTTATACGTTTTAGGCGGAGGCAAAGCAGGTGGCTCCATGGCTGAAGCATTGGAGCGGGTTCTGGGCAAACGAATAACCGCTGGAATAGTCAACGTGCCTTACGGCACAAAATACAAAACGCGGATTGTGGAACTTAATGAGGCAAGTCATCCCGTTCCCGACGATAAAGGAGTGGAAGGCACGCGCCGTATGATGCAAATCGCCGAACAAGCCCAAGAAGACGATTTAGTTGTTTGCTTGTTTTCAGGGGGTGGGTCAAGCCTTATGCCACTGCCCCGCGACGGGGTGTCACTGGAAGACAAAAGAGAAATCACGAATGCACTGCTGAAAAGCGGCGCCACCATAAACGAAGTCAACGCTGTGCGGAAGCATCTTTCAGCCTTTAAGGGAGGATGGCTCGCTAAAAAAGCGTACCCCGCTACCGTTTTGAACTTGGTTCTTTCAGATGTGATGGGTGACCAGTTGGATGCCATCGCTTCAGGTCCAGTTGTTCCTGACTCTTCCACCTTTGCCGATGCTCTGAGAGTTTTGGAAAAGTACGGTTTGTGGAAATCTGCTCCGCCTGCTATCCACAAGGTCTTGTCGGATGGTGCAAAGGGCATTATTGAGGAAACGCCAAAGCCTGGAGACGCCGTTTTCAAGAAAGTGCATAGCGTTGTGGTTGGCAGCAACCGCGTCGCAAGCCTCGCAGCTGTGGAATGCCTGAAATCTAAAGGATTGAATGCACTTTTGCTGACGGCTACATTGGAGGGCGAAGCAGCACAAGTTGGCAAAGTTCTCGCAGCAATAGCACGGGAAGTCGAGGTTTCGGGCAATCCTATTCCTCGACCCGTAGGCATCGTTGCTGGCGGAGAAACAACGGTCACGGTTGTTGGCAAAGGTGTAGGTGGCAGAAATCAGGAACTGGCGTTGTCAGCCGCGTTGCAGCTTAAGAATACCAACATGTGTGTAATTGCGTCCTTGAGCACCGACGGCGTGGATGGTCCGACAGATGCGGCGGGAGCAATCGTTGACACGTACACTCTTCAACGTGCTGCACATCTGGGTTTGGATGCTGAAGAGTTTCTGGCGGATAATGATTCTTACCGTTTCTTCTCCAAGCTTGGAGACCTCCTCTTCACGGGGCAGACGGGCACGAATGTTAACGATATATCCGTGATTGTAGTTCTCTAGAATGATGGAGCGAAGAAGATGGCAATAACTGTGAAGTTTATAGGTGCACTGCGCCATGCTTCAGGCAAGGAGAAACTCGCCGTAGACTGCAAGAACGGCGCTTCGCTACTTGACCTTATGAAAGAGTTAACCAAAGAGTCGCCGACGCTCAGGCGGAATCTACTTGATGAACAGCTTGAAGAGCCGAAACCGAACGCATTGGTTCTTGTGAATGGCAGAGAAATCAGCGTCCTAAACGGCTTAGAAACAAGAGTGAAGGACGGAGATGAAGTGGTTTTTGTTCCCGTCGTGCACGGAGGCTAAAGATGCCTACCCAAATAGTAACTTTAACAACAGATTTTGGTTTAAGAGACCCTTACGTTGCGGAATTGAAAGCCGCCATTTTAAGCATCTGCCCAAGCGCGGTGCTGGTTGATGTCACGCATGAAGTGGAAAAATTCAACGTCCGTGAAGGTGCTTATGCATTGGCTTCCGCGGCACCTTATTTTCCAGAGGGCACGATTCATGTGGCGGTTGTGGACCCTGGCGTAGGCACAAAGAGACGTCCCCTTATAGTGCAAACGAAAAACGGCTTCTTTGTGGGACCAGACAACGGATTGCTTGTCTTGGCGGCTGAAGCACAAGAAATAAAACGAATGTACGAAATAACCAGTCGGCGACTCATGTTGCCGCATGTTTCTAACACTTTTCACGGAAGAGACATCTTTGCCCCTGCCGCAGCACACTTGGCGAATGGCGTGCCACCTGAAGAGTTTGGTCCCGAAGTGACTGAAGTAGTAAAACCTGAGTTCACTATAGTG
>JBGOXQ010000006.1:0-18572 GCA_041479225.1 Bathyarchaeia archaeon | reverse complement strand
TAAAACACGAAGTTTACCTCGACAACGAAAACAGCACGGTGGTTCCCCAAGAAGTCCTAGATGCTATGCAGCCGTACTATACTAAGAAAGCCTACGGCAACCCGTCCTTGACGCATAAGCCTGGGTGGGAAGCCTTCACCGCCATCATGGAGTCTTCTCAGAAAATCGCCAAATATGTAGGCGCCAAAAACCTTGAAGAACTCACCTTCACCCCAGGAGAATCTGAAGCCAACAACCTCGCCCTGATGGGTGCAGCAGCGGCAAACCCGACGAAGGGCAAGAAAATCGTCATAAGCGAGATCGAACCCATAAACATCATCAACGTCACGGATCTGATGAAGAAGCAGGGCTACACCACCACCAAAATCCCCGTTAACAGAGAAGAAGGACTAATTGACCTAGAAAAGCTCAAAGAAGCTGTGGACAAAGAAACCGCATTGGTTAGCATCCATTTGGTGAACAGCGAAATCGGTACCATCCAACCTGTCAAAGAGGCTGTTGCGATAGTCAAAGACCGCAACCCCCAAGCACTGTTCCACACTGATGCTTGCGACGCTTACGGCAGAATACCCTTCAACGTCCAAGACCTCAAAGTCGATATGGCAACCATCAGCAGCTTCAAAATTCTGGGTCCACGCGGCACAGGAGCACTCTACATCCGCGAAGGCGTCAACGTCGAACGCATCATAGAAGGACCCATCAGCACCCAAAAACTCTGGCCAGGCATCGAAAACACACCACTAATCATAGGCTTCGCAAAAGCTTCCGAGATGGCTTTCAACAACTTCGACGCAAACGTCGCCAAAATGCGCACAATGCGAGACAAACTTGTTAACGGTATACTCGCGAAAATGACTGACCTAACCTTCAACGGCGCCAAAGGCAGCAAACGCAGCCCCGACAACGCCAACATCAGCTTCCGACGATGCGAAGGCGAAGCCCTAACCATAGAGCTCAGCTTGAAAGGGGTTTATGTTTCCAGCGGCAGCGCTTGTTCTCGCAGACTTCTCCAGCCCAGCCACGTCTTGGTTGCCATCGGACGGCACTTCAGCGAAGCTCACGGCAGCATACTCATGAAAGTCACGCGGTACCACACAGAAGAAGATATAAATTATGTCTTAGATGTGCTTCCTAGCTCAGTGGAGCGCATCAGAGGAATAGTTGGTTCCACAGGAGTCGATTAAAATGTCCCGTATACCTTTACCTTACAACCCGAAAGTTCTGGATCTCTTCAGAAACCCAAAAAACCTCGGAAAAATGGAAGACGCCAGTGTCGTAGCCGTGGCAGGAAACCCTGCGTGCGGAGACATGGTGACCTTCTACCTCAAAATCACTGAACAAGGCATCATCGAAAAAGCATCTTTCGAAAGCTACGGCTGCGCAGCCAACATAGCGACCAGCAGCATAGTCACTGAGATGGTTAAGGGCTTAAGTCTTGAAACTGCCTGGAAAGACATAACCTGGAAAAAAGTAACCGACGAAGTCGGCGGCTTGCCAAGCATAAAATTCCACTGCGGCGTCCTCGCCGTAGGAGCCCTGAAGCGAGCTATCAGGATGTACTTTGAGAAGAAAGGCAATACGCCCGCCTGGCTGCCGCAAGAGCACACTTTCGAAGAAAAGCAAGCCCTGGAAGAAGAAGAACTTGCAAAGACCTTGGCGAAACGGCTGAAAGTGGAGGAAGAGAAAAAATAGTCTTGGATGCTTACAAGCTTCGCGATGACTTCCCAATCTTAAAACGGAAAATAAACGGTTATCCCCTCATCTACTTCGACAATGCCGCCACCACCCAGAAACCCAAGCAAGTCATCGAAGCTGAAAGGGACTTCTACGAAAACCACAACGGCAACGTCCACCGCGCAGTCCACACCCTCTCGCAGGAAGCCACCGAACTGCACGAAGGCAGCCGCGAGAAAATCGCCAAATTCATAAACGCGAAAGAATCCGCGGAAATAATCTTTGTCAGAGGTACCACCGAAGCCATCAACCTTGTAGCCTATTCTTGGGGGCTCCACAACCTCAAAGCAGGCGATGAAGTGCTGCTGTCACTTATGGAGCACCACAGCAACATCGTGCCCTGGGAGATAATCTCAAAATTAACCGGGTTCACCCTCAAATACGCCAAAGTCAAAGGCGACGGCACCTTAGACTACGAAGACTTCGAAAGCAAATTCTGCAGCAAAACCAAACTTGCCTGCCTAAGCCACGTCTCCAACGTCAGCGGCGTAATCAACGACGTTAAACGAATCGCCAAGGTTGCACATGAGCATGGCGCTTTGATGCTGGTTGACGCAGCGCAGTCTGTGCCGCACATGCCTGTTGATGTAATGGATTTGGATGCGGATTTTCTGGCTTTTTCAGGACACAAGATGCTGGGGCCCACGGGGATAGGTGCACTCTACGGCAAGAAGGCACTGCTCGAGAAGATGGAGCCGTTTCAAGGCGGAGGCGAAATGATAAAGGACGTCTCCTTCATCCAACAGAAAGAGCGTTGCGGAATAGTCTGGAATGACCCGCCATGGAAGTTTGAAGCGGGAACACCCAACATAGGGGGCGGAATCGCTCTGGCAGAAGCCGTAAAATATCTTGAGCGCATCGGCATGGCTGAAGTGCATAAACATGAAAAAATGTTAACTGAGTACACCATGAAACAGATGTTGACCTGCTGCACTAAACTTAAGCTCTACGGACCAACCGACACAACGTTGAAATGCGGAATCATGCCCTTCAGCGTAGATGGCTTAAGCTCCCATGATGTGGCACTTTTCCTAGACAACTACGGAATCATGATACGAAGCGGATACCACTGCGCCCAGCCTTTGCATGAGATTTTCAAGTTGCAGTCTTCCGCTCGAGCTAGCTTCTACATATACAACACAGTAGAAGAGGTTGACCGCTTCATCGAGGTTTTGAAGGAGGTTGAGAAGCTCTGATGTCAACGCTTGAAGACTACGTGGCGAGAATCGAAGGCACCTGCGGAGCCGAAAAAGACGTCATAGTCGTATTCAAATACGAGAAAAAAGACGAAGCCGTAGCACATATCCTCAAGAAAGCCACGATGAAAAAAAACTTCTCCGGCATAATTTTTGAGTTAAGCTTTGAAGATATTTCATTCCGCGTGTACCCCAGTGGAAAAGCCATCTTCCGAAGCATCAAGAACAGAGAAGAACTAAACCGCATACTCTCAGCGCTTCTGCTCTAACATTGCTGCTCATTTGTCTTGGCCGTTTTCTTTCTGATTTCATGCAGGATAGTTCGGGGCAGTGCACGCGCCTCCTCGTCAATCGCCACCAGAATCGCCAGGTAAATGCCTCCGCCCACAGCCGTCACGGCGATTGTCAAGAGCTTAGTGGTCGGATGAGGCAGCAGGAACAGAACTATTCCCATGATGGCAGAAGCGAACAGATATTTGGCTACGCTCTTCCAGGGAATACTGATTTTCATCATCTTCCTCGAAATAGCAAACAAGAGCGCAAAGGTGAAAACGTGGACTGAAATGTTTATGATGGCGACGTATAACGTGGCTTCATAAGGCATATGGAAAGCATACGTTGTCAAAACAAAGTATATCGTTGGAAGTGAAATTGCCGCCTGCACGTAAGGCAGGGAAAACGCCAGAAACAATCTGCTTCGCACCAGCCGACGAATGGACAGTTTTTCGTCTTCGTCAACGTTTTCTATCCCTGAAACTACTGCGTTATAGATTCCGCCCATGACAGTTATCAAGGCGTCAAAAGACAGCACCACGAGCACCATAGATGCGTAACCGTAATCGAGAAGTCCCATGTATGATTCTGCCAATGCTATGGCGCCTGTAGCCATAGGAAGCGCGAACATGAGAACCATTTTTATCGAAGTCGTGGCATCCTTCTGGTTCTTTTCCGCCAAAAGCTTAGGATACAACGCAAAAGACAAGAACGATGAATAAGCGATGATGTTTGCAATTATGAATGCAGCAGCGTAGATGCCTCGGCTTTCAACTCCGCCATACACGAAGAGCAGAATTACTGAAAGGTTCGCTATCTGGGACCCGACGAAGCTGTAGATGCTGCCCACGGACCCTTTGAACCATTCTCTAATGTATCTCCATTGAATCTGTTGCTTCAACTCGCGGAAAAGCAGCGCGTAGTAAAAGGCTATCTGCACGACAAAAGAAATCGCAGTGACTATGATGGCGCCCAGCACACCTTGTCCGAGCAGAACAATAAGCACGTAACCGATTGTAATTTTGCTTATTTGTTGAATTAGCAGTCCGAAACCCACTGCTTGCGGTTTGTACGCTTGGAGACATGTTTCGAAGATACTTATACTATAGTATTCTGTTATCTGCATTCCCGCAATGAGGTACAGAGGCAAGTAGTTGGTGCTGTCTGGCAAAATCAGGGGCAGAACAAGCGGCACAATGGCAAGGTAGGCTATCGTGCCCACAATGGAGATTACAAAGTTCGTCGCCACACCTGTTCTAATGGCTCCATCCTTTCCTCTGGCTACGTACCTCATAACCCAGAAGGGAACCACTCCTGCCATCAGCGTAAAGTAGGCAATAAAATCGCCTATGTTATAGTAAATGCTGTAGCCAGTCCCGCTTACCGCACTCCTGAACATAACCTGAAAAGCGAATCCAGTAGCAACGCTGATCAACTTCGCTGCAAATATAGCATAGCCCGAATACTGCAGGCTCAATTCCTTTTTTGCCACTGGAGAACTTCCGACGCGGTTTCAAGCATAATGCACTTGTTCGGTATTTAGCCTTATTCATGACGGATAAATCAGAAACTGAATGGCTCACGGACTATGTGCTTGCGTTTCAGTGGGACCGCAACACTAGACGCAGCTTCATCTTGGTTCGGCTTGCCCAATTAAAAACTGGGAAAAACGGCTGTTTCAGCCAAGGAGGCAGGGCGTCTTTGAGTTCTCTGTGCAAACCAAGCTTAATCGCGAGGTGCCCTTTTCTAGTCAAGGGCACGTAGTACCTTGTCAAGGCGAATCTTTGAAAGTTGTTGCTTTCCTTGAATGTGTCTAGGGACGGGTGGTTACCCATTCCACCATACATTATCCATTGGACTTGTTTGTCGGCGCAGACCTCTATGGCTTTCGCGACCATGGCGTTGTTGATAGCTTTGTCCCAGTGTTTCTGCATGGAAAGAATCTGTGCGATGATGGATATGTTGTCGCCTTTGACGAGTTTAATGAAACCGACCAGTTCGTTTTGCAGAAAAGCACCCACATATGTCGCGTTTATTGAATTTAGAACGTTGTACTGTACGCTCTCCATCGGCTCCCCGTAGTGCGGGAAGCCTCTTCCCTGTCGAATGGGCGTTTCATTGTAAATTTTCCAAATGCCCTCAGCCAACGCCACCGAAGGCTCAACTACTTGGGTGACTATGCCGCTTTTCTCTGCTTTGCGCACCAT
Source organism: Bathyarchaeia archaeon (assembly GCA_041479225.1). GTDB lineage: Archaea > Thermoproteota > Bathyarchaeia > Bathyarchaeales > Bathycorpusculaceae > JADGNF01. The sequence continues at coordinate 13,162 of JBGOXQ010000006.1, read as the reverse complement.
GTTCCGCGTTTTCTTCCCGACGCCTTCCCACCACTCCATGTAAGTGCCAAGACGGAGTAGCCCGATGTTTTCATCCACTTTCACCCAGTTTTTGGGCGCGTTGGGCAGATTGAAGCACCACTTGCGCTCTACAAAAGTGAAAATATCAATTCCCCTTTCAGCCAGCTTGTTCAAGAAGTACTCCGTCAGGACGAAGTCATGGATGTACTCTGTGATGTCGTAATAGTTTGCGAGTTTAGCAAAAGCCTTCTTACGGACAATCAGCCCGTCAAAATCCTTGTCCGAGTCAAGAAGTCTTCTCAAGACCTCATAATACGGTCCTCGATGGTTGAGGGTTCCACGCTCGAAAAGCCACTCAGGATGAATATGCAAAACCTCACCGTGGGCCATACTTTGCTCCGCAATTTTCAGCGCTTGCTCCATTGAGTTGGCATAGCAAACGCGGTCCAAGCTCAGTGTTGGGAAATCCCAGAAGTTCTTAAGCGGAAAGTCCGCTGGAACAGGCACTCGGGATTGTGAGATTTTTCGCCTCCACATTATGCGGGCAAAAAGGCGTTCAGTGCCGTGTATGGTGTAGTATCTTAGTTTTTGATGAGTAATTTTCTCTATGTGGTCCATTTCTTTGTAAGGGTTGTTTGCTACGTGAAGTGCTGCCTCATGCTTGTCTTGTCGCATCAGCGCAAGCATTTCTTCGTCTGGCAAGGTTTGGGGCGTGAAAAACCAATAAGCCATAACATCCTTCGGCGACTCATTGACCATTTTCGCGATTATCTTCGCGTTCTTCAAGTAATTGCTGCTTACTTTTCTGTTCAGAAATGTGAACAGGAAACTCTGAAGTCTCGAAGGGTAAGGATAGTCTACGTCCATTCTGAGTTTTATCATGGTTTCTCAATTGCCATTGTTTAGTCAAAGCCACCGTTGCGTTATAAATCCTGTGCCGAAAACTAACTTTTTTTGAGAAAAACTGCTTCCTAACCTTGGATAGCCATCCGACGTATTTTGTAAATTGCATCAATGACTTCTCTAAAACCAAACTTCATCAGATAGTTTGTGGATAAAGAGAAAAATCAAGCGATATTTCATGAGAGCTCCCGCTTCAACTGCTCCAATGCCTCACTAATTTTTAGAGGCTTATTCTTCAGGGTTTGCTCGGCTTTCGATGTATCCAGCGAGGAGTCTCGGGGCCTCTTGGCCGCCCAAGACATGTCAGCCGACGTGACAGGCACAATAAAGTTCGGGTCCAACTCAAAAATTTGCGCTACGAGTTCAGCGTATTCATACCTGCTGAGGCGAGTGGCTCCAGATACGTGGTATATGCCGCTCAGCCTTCGTTCAGCAATCTCCAACGTCATATCTGCAAGATTCGTGTTCAACGTAGGCGTAATCCACTGGTCAGTCACAATCGCCGCCTTTTCTTTGTTGCGGAGTTTGTTGATTAGCCAAAGAGCGAAATTGACTTTGCCTGCGGCGGAAGAGGCACCGTAAATCACACAGGGTCTAGCGACGCAATATTCCTCAGCGAATTTTTTGACCGCATTTTCGGCATTTAGCTTGGTGAGTCCATAATAGTTCACAGGGTCTGGAGTGTCGGTTTCAATGTATCTTCCCTTTTCTCCATTGAAAACGTAATCCGTGGAAATGTATGTCAAAAAGGCTTGATTCTTCTTGGCTTGTTCAGCAACGTTTCGGGTGCCTTCAACGTTTATTTTCCAAGCGAGTTTTTTGTTGTTTTCACATTTGTCAACATCGGTCAACGAAGCTGCATGCACAACGACCTCAGGTGTTGCTTTTCTGAATGCCTCTTCAATTCGGTTCATGTTTGAGACATCAAACTGAATTGGAATGCCACTTTTTGGGATATCTTGGTTGAATCCAGAATAAACTACATGCCCTTTCTGCAGAGCTATCTCGGCTAATTTTGAGCCGTATAAGCCGCTTGCACCTGTTATTAGAAGTTTCAGTGGGATCACTTCGCTTTCCAAGGCGTCGGGTTGAGGATGTTCTCTGTCGCGAATGGCGTCCACCAGTGTTCGTTCTTAAGATACCATTGCACAGTTAGTTCTAATGACTCGTTGAATGAGAATTTCGGCTTCCAGCCAACCGTTGACTTAAGTTTTGTTGAGTCAAGGCTATATCTTATGTCGTGTCCCGGACGGTCCTCCACGAAGCTGATGAGGCTTTCAGGCTTCTCAAGCAAAGTAAGCACTCTTTTGACGATTTCGATGTTTTGGATTTCGTTTCCCGCTGAAACATTATACACTTCACCAGGCTTTCCTTTTTCCAAAACCGTATCAATTGCTTCACAATGATCATGCACGTAAATCCAGTCACGTATGTTTGTGCCCGAACCGTAGATTGGAACAGGCAGATTTTTCAGAGCACGGATAATCGTTTTCGGTATGAGTTTTTCTGGAAGCTGATAAGGTCCAAAGTTGTTGGTGCATCTTGTGATAGACACGTTCAAACCGTACGTTCTGTGATAAGCCAGGGCGAACATATCAGCGGCAGCTTTTGAGGCTGAGTATGGATTAGATGGCTTCGGCGGGTCGTTTTCACAGAATGATCCTTCCAGCGCTTCGCCGTAGACTTCATCTGTGGAAACTTGCACGAGTCTGACTTTGGGGTTGTGTTTCTTAAGCGCTTCAAGCAACGTGAAAGTGCCCACGGTGTTGTTTTGTAGGAAGGCATTTGGGTCAGCTATGCTTCGGTCTACATGGGTTTCCGCAGCGATGTTCACCACTGCGTCGGCATTATGGACCACTTGGCTGAGAAGCCTAAGGTTACAGATGTCTCCCTTAATGAAAGTGTACCTCTTATTATTCACGAAGTCACTGAGGCTTGTCGGGTTTGAGCCGATTCCCATTTTGTCAATATTTGTCAGCTCGCAGTCAGGGTACTTCGTAAGCATGTGCCTACAAAAGTTGCTTCCGATGAAGCCTAAACCGCCCGTCACAAGGATTTTCATAAGCCTCACTTATTAGGTGGAAAATTCCAGTCCCACTGTTTTCCGACACGCGGGTCATCTTTCTTGCCGTTTATTGATTTAGGAATGAGCGTTGAATCGTTCCAAGGTCTGCGTTCTTCATCCGGCTGAGCGTGATCAAATAATTTTGTCGGGAAATAAAGTAGCATCGCTGGTTCCGTTCCAAGCGCCTTAAATCCGTGCCAGTAGTGCCCAGGGACTCGAACGATCTGCAGCATTTCTCCTGTTGAGAAGACTTCGTTGAGTTCCTCGGTTTTTTCTTCGAAGGCACATATTTTTATTGCGCCTTTCAACGCCAAAAAGTAATCTATTTGTCCTCTCAGATGTCTGTGCCACGCGCGGACTATGCCTGGATATGTTATAGAGAGGTTGGCTTGGGCTACTTCTTCCTCCTCGAAAATAGTCTTCCAGTCTTTTCGCATTATCTCTGCGAAAGAGCCTCTTTCGTCTGGAAACCGTTTGATAGGATTAATTGTAATTCCCGATAGCATGTTCGTCTCTTCCTTTGATTACGTCTGCTTCATATTGTTCTATAACGTTTTATAATAATTATTCCCAGTTTTTGCGGAGGCTTACACTTCTACTTCTGAGTAGTCTCCGATGTGGAGTTTGACTGTGTTTTTCTTTGTGTTTTTTATGACTTTGGCGTTTTTTCCAATGAGGCTTTCTTCGAGGCGTTCCACATCTTTGATAATGACGTTTTCGAGGAGGACGCAGTATTCTATATGGGAGTTTATGACTTGCCCGTTGTCTCCAACGCTTGTGTAGGGTCCTACGAACGAGTTTTCCACGGTGGCGTTTTTGCCGATGATACAGGGACCTCGAATAGTGCTGTTGATCACTTTTGTGTCAGTTTCAATTTTCACTCTGCCTTCAATTACGCTGTTACCATTTACCCTTCCTTTAATGTCTGTTGCGATGTATTCGTCGAGGATTCTGGCGTTGGCGGAGAGAATGTCGTCTTTTTTGCCTGTATCCAACCACCAACTGTTGAGGATTTCGGCTTTGACTTTGAAGCCCAAATTCACCATTTCTTGGATGGCATCTGTAATTTCCAGTTCTCCTCGCCAAGAAGGCTTTATGTGTTCTATAGCTTGGTGGACTTTGTTGCTGAACAAGTACGTGCCGATTATGGCAAGTTTTCCCATGGGCGTCTTGGGTTTCTCCACGAGCTTGATGATGTTGCCTTTTTCGTCCAGTTGCGCGATGCCAAAACGTGAGGGGTCATCCACTTCCTTGAGCACAATCAGCGAATCCAGTTCTTCTTTCTCGAATTTCTCGACAAGCGGTTTCACGCCTTGTCCAGTAAGGTTGTCGCCTAGGCACATAATGAACGAATCTTGGCCTAGGAATTTCTGAGCAGTCTTAACAGCATGCGCTAAACCAAGCGGTTCTTGAAGTATGTACGAGATTTTGAGGTTCCATTTTTCGCCGTCGCCGACGTATTCTTTGACGTATTCACCTGTCTCGGCCGCTATTACGATGCCCACTTCCTCGACGGTTGTCGCTGCCATCTGATCAAGCACGTAGCCAAGGATGGGTTTGTTGGCTACTGGAATAAGCTGTTTAGCACAGGTGAAAGTTAATGGTCTGAGCCTGGTTCCTTTGCCACCGCTGAGCACAATACCCTTCATGTTAGCACCGCTTCTCTATAAACGCAGAGAATATTAATGTTTACACCTTTGAGGCGAAGGTTATGTTGCTTTTGATGTGATGAAGACGCAATTGCAGGATTCAAGCGGTTTGAGGGTTATAGCATCCGAGACCAATCGCGGCAAACTTCAGTTTTCGGCTGAACTCTTCGGGGTCGTATATTCGCCTTCCATCTACTAGGTTGGGCTGTTTCATATTTTTAATGAAGTCCGTAGGTTTGAGTTTCTTGAATTCGTCCCATTCTGTGGCGAGAATGCATGCATCAGCGTTTTTTAGGCATTCGATTGCCGATGGTGCATAGCGGATTTTGTCTTGGAAGATTTTCTTCGCCACCTGCATAGCGACTGGGTCATATGCAACCACGGTGGCATCTTCCTTGAGAAGCTGGTTTATTATTGGTATGACGCGAGCTTCTCTCATGTCATCCGTGTCAGGTTTGAAGGCTAAGCCCAGAACTGCAATTTGCTTCCCCTTGAAAGTGCCTAGTTGTTCTCTGCAAAGTTCCACGGCTTTCAGCGGCTGAGTCTGGTTAATTTTCTCCGTGGCTTCGATGAGCAGGGGGTCGTATCCGAGTTTCTTTGATTGGGCTATGAGCGCCTTGGTGTCTTTAGGGAAGCATGAACCGCCGTAGCCGAGCCCAGCATCTAGAAAGAGGGTGCCGATTCGTTTGTCCAGTCCCATTCCCTTCGCCACGACCGTTACGTCTGCACCCGGAATTTTCTCGCAGATGTTACCTATCATGTTGATGAAACTTATCTTGGTCGCCAAGAGCGAGTTGCTGGAGTACTTTATCAACTCCGCCGTTGCCAGAGTTGCACGGATCGTGGGAGGAGGAGCTTCGTCGTAGAAGCCATGGTAAAGTTTTTCCACGGCATCGCCAGATTTCTTGTCGTATGCTCCTATGACTAATCGGTCAGCATGGACTGTATTTTCGAATGCGGTGCCTTGACGCAGAAACTCAGGGTTCACACATAAGCCAAAATCTGAGCCACAATGTTTGCCTGATTCCTTCTCAAGAATTGTCTTGACAGTACCTTGGGTTGTGCCGGGCACAACCGTGCTTTTAATAATCGTGACATGGTATGTGTTTTTTTGCTTGAGGGCTTTACCGATATCTTTGGCTGTCGCCGTAATGAATTGCAGATCTATGCTGCCGTCTGGTAGACTTGGCGTGCCAACAGCCACAAAAGTTAAATCAGTTTCAAGGACAGCTTCTACAGATTGTTTGTCTAAGCATTTTAAGCAGCCGTTTTGGAGGCTTTCCGTTAGCCTTTCTTGGAGGCCGGGTTCGTGGAATGGGGGTTCGCCTTTATTTATTCTTGCAACCTTCTCGGAGTCTATGTCGGAAACTGTGACGGCGTATCCTTGGCTTGCGAACCCAACTGCGGTGCACAAACCCACATAACCTGCGCCTATGACTGAGATTCTTGGTTTTTTCACGGAAATTTCTCCAATGTAAGAATTTAGTTATAGGTTTTCTCATTAAGTATATATTGGTTGTATTATAAAGTGATGGAAAGAGGCAATGATTTGAAAATTAACAAGGTTGTGGTGCCAGCTGCAGGTTTAGGAACGCGGTTGTTTCCGGCGACGAAAGAACAGCCAAAGGAGATGCTTCCGATTTTCTCCACAACTGCAGATGGTCGCATGTCTGTCAAACCCGTCGTGCAAATGGTTTTTGAGCAGTTGTATGATGCTGGATTGAGGGAATTCTGTTACGTTGTGGGCAGAGGAAAACGCGGAATTGAAGACCACTTTACTCCCGATTTGAGCTGCATCAAGACACTTGAGGATATGGGCAAGGAGGGTCAAGCCACCGACCTTGACTTGTTCTACGAGAAACTTCAGACTTCCACCCTCATGTGGGTTAACCAGCCCGCGCCCAAAGGTTTCGGAAACGCCGTTTTGATGGCTCAGCCTTTCATCCAGAACGAGCATTGTCTCGTGCACGCTGGAGATAGTTGCATAATTTCCAAGGACATGGACTATATCAAGAAGCTGCTGTCTGCGTATGAACGGCTAAACGCTGACGCTGCTTTCATTGTGCTGGAAATAGAGAATCCTCGCCAATATGGCATCATCGAAGGAACCGAAGTAGAAACCGGCATCTTCAAAGTCAAAAGTGTGGTCGAAAAACCTGAGAAGCCTGCTACAAACTTGGCGATTATGGCTATGTATGTTTTCCACCCCGTTATCTTCAAAGCGTTGGAGGCAACACCGACGAGTAGAACTGGCGAAGTCCAGTTAACCGACGCCATCCAGAAACTAATCGAGTGGGGTTTAAATGTCTACGCTGTTAAGCTGGATAAAAGCTACGCGCACCTAGACGTAGGTAGTCCTGAAAGGTACTGGGATGCGTTGTCATTGTCATACAAACGATTCTGCAGGGGGCTCGCATAAATGCTGGATAAAATAATTCTTGAAGACATTCAAACCATAAAAACCAGCATTAAACCAGACGCATTCGAGGGAAAAACTGCCCTAGTTACAGGAGGGGCAGGGTTCTTGGGCAGTTGGCTCTGTGACCTGCTTCTAAACTCGGGCGCCAAGGTTACCTGCGTGGATGACTTTTCAACGGGCAGAATGCAAAATATAAGCCATCTAGCTAAACAGACTGAGTTCACCGTCCGCAGGCGGGATGCCTCCACGTTCCGAAGCAACGAGAGATTTGACTACATTTTCCACTTTGCTGGACACGCCTCACCCGACGAGTATCAAACGCACCCAATTGAAACGTTGCAGGCAAGTTCATCTGGTACCGCCAACATGGCAGAGTTGGCAAGGAAAAACGATGCTGTGCTCGTGTTTGCTTCAACTTCCGAGGTTTACGGCGATGCTGAAATCGTGCCTACGCCTGAGATCTACTGGGGCAGGGTCAACCCGATTGGTCCTAGGTCATGCTACGACGAGGGAAAAAGGTTCGCCGAAGCCCTGCTCTTAGCTTATCACAAGCAGTACGGGTTAGACGTTAAGATACCCAGAATCTTCAATTCCCATGGTCCACGCCTACGGGAAGATGGACTCTATGGTAGGGCGATGTCACGGTTTATTTCCCAAGGTTTGGGTGGTGAACCCATAACGGTCTATGGCGACGGAAAACAGACTCGGTCTTTCTGCTACATAACTGATACGATAACGGGTATCCTGCTGTTGGCAGCTACCAGTAGCGCAAACGGCGAAGTCGTCAACGTGGGCAACAGCCAAGAAGTCACAATCCTCGAATTGGCACAGAAAATCAAATCTCTAACTAAAACTTGCTCCCCCATAGAGTTCAAACCTCTGCCTAAAGACGACCCCAAACGGCGATGCCCTAGCACAGGCAAACTGGAAAAGCTAGTTGGGTGGAAGCCCAGCGTAGGGTTTGAGGACGGACTCAAAAGAACTCTTGCATGGTTCTCAACAAAGAAACATTAGCTCGACAGCTACGTGCTTAGAGGTATTTATTATCACGGAAGTTTGTTTCTTCTGAGAGCTAAAACTGAGAGTTGGAGCGTCTTCGGCGTCTCTTTTTCTAACACGAAACCTGCGTCCCAGAATTTTTCAAGAATTGCTCCTCTAATTTCAGGCGAATGCACTTCGATTATGTAGAATTCGATTTTTCTAAGAATTTCCGTTGGGACACCGACCAGGCACATTTCAGCGCCTTCGCAGTCGAACTTGGCTACGTCTGCGTGACTTTCCTCTATGGCTTTTGCGACGTTTTTGAGTTTGATTTCCATTTTCTTAAGTCCTGTGGTTGAGAGGCCGAAGCTGGTGTCTATTTCTGTGTAGCTTTGTGCAAGTGTTACGTCGCGGTCTCCTATGCCTTTGTTGTGGATTTCAGCGTTGACGTTGTTTATGGCTACATTTCTTCTGATAAGTTCAATGTGTGAGGTAACTGGCTCGTAGATTATGACTTTTTTGGCGCCCCTCGCTGAGAAAAAGACAGATGATTCGCCTTGGAACCCGCCTACATCCAGAACAACTTTGTTTTGGTAGTCGTAGTCGTATTCTCCTGTTTCTTGTTCTTGGATACAACCGAGCATACATGCGGATCCGATAAGTTCAATTTTGCGGTCTTTTATATTGAAAAGGTCTTTTTCTAGCTGTCGTATTGCATATTTCTGCATGAGGTCGCACATCAGCGGCATCATAAGTGAGCTGCAGGCAACCTCCGACTTGTTGTCATTGATTCTGAAGAGGTCGTCTTCTTCTTGGGTTATGGTGTATTTCTGCATCTGTGGATAGATGTCACGCATTATCCTGAACTGATGCCATGTTAGCTTGAATGTGAAGCCGTTTCTGAATGTTATTCTCCTTCTTTCTTTGCTGTACCTTAGGTAGAAGGGATCAAGAGGATTTTTGGTCACTGTTAGCGTCCTTTTTAAAACACTCAGGTTTAACATTCGGTTTCTTTCCTTCTATCGTCCATTGCGTGTTGGGTGATAATAGACAAATTTGACCCTTTGCTTATCGAGTGGGCAGAAACGGCGTCGCAGTTTTTATTTTTCTGAATACCGTTTGAGGTTTAGGAAACGAGGTGTTTTTCCTTTAGTTCTTTAAAGGCTTTGTCAAAGGATTCGGTGGCCTTTCCTTTCTGGGTTTCAGACCATTCCCTGAGTTCTTTTAAGCCTTCAGTTAATGAGATTTGCGGGGCGAAGTTCATGAGTTTCTGGGCTTTTGTTGTGTCTGCGTAGCAGTGTCGGATGTCTCCTTTTCGGTACTCCTCTGAAATCTCTGGCTTGAGGTTCTTTTTGCCGTAGAGTTCTGCAAGTGTTTCAGCTAAGCCTCCGATGCTGATGGGTTTGCCTGTTCCAATGTTTATGGCTTCGTAGTTTGCGTTGTTGCTTTCCATCGCCGTTACATTCGCTCTTGCAACGTCTTTGACGTGAATGAAGTCCCGTGTTTGTTTTCCGTCCTCGAATATGTATGGTGACTTATTGTTGAGGATGCGGGAGGTAAAAATTGCTGCGCATCCCGTGTACGGGTTGGAAAGTGCCTGTCGTGACCCAAAGGCATTGAAGTATCTCAGCGCTATTGCCGGGACTTTGTATGTTTTGCCTATCAGCAAGAACATCTCTTCTTGATGGTGCTTGGTCATCGCGTATATCGAAGTGGGCATCAGCGGCTTATCTTCATCGGTGGGTTTGGGAATTAACGGAGAATGACATGTCGGGCACAGCGGTTCCCATTGTTTGGCTTTTAGCTGTCGCTCGCTTCTAAGCGGCGGGTAAACGTCTATCCTACATTCTTCGCAGTAGTATTTTCCTTCTCCGTACATTGACATGCTGGATGCAACAAGGAGTTTCTTCAAGTTGTGTTTGCTATTAACAATGGCATCAAGCAACATGGCTGAACCAGCAGTATTCGTGTCCACATAACGTTCAATCTGGTACATGGACTGCCCCACGCCTACCATGGCTGCGAGGTGGATGACTGCGTCAATTTCTATAAGGACTTTCTTGAGCAACTCGCGGTTCCGAAAATCGTCTAGAATGATTTTGGCGTTTTTGTTTGCATAATCAGGGATTTTGGCGTTTTCGCCGTGAACTTGCGGTTCCAAATTATCCAAAATGGTTACGTCGTAACCTCGGTCGATTAGAAGATCCACCGTGTGGGAGCCTATGAAGCCACAACCGCCAGTTACTAAAACTTTGGAAATGCCTTTTGCAGTCACTTAAACCACCATTATTCAATAATATGTTAGGCTTACTTTCTTCCGTCTATTTTAATATTTCACGGAAACAGTGCTTACCCACAAAGTGGGGCAATGGATCAAAATAGGTCTGACTGCTATTCTATTCCCTCTGTCTGCACCATTTTCTGGAATTTCTCCACTACCGCGTCCCACGTATAACGGTTTGCAGTGCGAATCGCATTCAAAGAAAGCTTCTCTCTGAGGTTCTCATTTGAAAGGGCTTCGTCAAGGCGTTGCGATAAGGCTTTTGCATCTCCGATTGGAGCGAGCAGACAATTCTCATTGTCCACGGTGTATTCTTTAGCGCCGTCCATGTTTGTAAGGACAACAGTGGCTCCGCATGCCATTGCTTCGATGGGCGGCATAGGCAAAGCTTCATGTATACCGGTGTTCACGAAGATGGAGCCTTGGTAGAATGTAGCAAGCGTTTCGTCCTTGCTTATCCAGCCTCCGAACTCGTAGGGAAAGTCAACCTTGTTCTTTTCGAGCGCGGCTTTTTCCCCGATAATCACAACTTTGAAGTCGCTCCGTTTTTTCCGCAAATGGTTTAGAGCTTTAACAAAAACTGGGAACCCTTTAGCTGGGTCGTCTCTAGCTATCGTCACGATTCTGCGATCGTGCCTGATGACTTTTGGCGGTTTGAACGCATCGTGGTTTATACCCATCCCCAGGTAGTAGGTTTTGCCGCCGTAGTAGTTGTCCAGGAATTTTGCGAGCCAAGCGCTTTGACTGAACCTTATGAGGGGGTACTTGTACGTTTGGCTTGCGAAGTACTTGTAGATTTTTTTCTCCCTAAAAGTGGTTTCATATGCCTGAGCAAAGTATAATCCCCTTATCCCTTGCATATTAGACAAGGCCTGCGCTGCGAACGCGGTCTGCCATGCCGTGGCGACGTAGCACGCTTGTTCCGCCGTCAGTATTGTTGAGATGGCGCCTGCAAGCAGTTGCACTGGAACAAAAAGTTCGTTCTCTTCAGCCGCTATCTTAGAGAGCTGGTTAAGGAGTCCAATAGGTTTGACAAGGGTTCTCACTTCGGCTCCGCTCAGATCAGGGGGCGACTTGTATCCGCCTAGCTTCGCTGGGATTCTTGTTCGGTCGGTGAGTGCGACTATTTTAGCGTTGAAGCCTCTCTTTTTAAGATGCGCACATAGTGTATAGTTGTTTCGCGGTCCTCCCCCGTATAGCAATGCTGGCATTATGAGACGGTATTTCATGCAACAGATCCTTCGTTACGTGTAAGGCAAGCCTATGTCCAAGGATTTTGTGAGTGCTTGCTTAAATAACCGAGTCATGTTGTCGGGAGTAAATTCTGTTTCTATCCTTGCTTTACCTTGCATACCCATTCTCCGCGGTGTTTCGGGGTCCTCCATCAGGATTGCCAATTTCGATTCGAGTTCTTGCACATTGTGGAATTCAACGAGAAAACCATCTTCGCCGTCTTTAATTATATCTTCCACAGCCGTTTTTTTCGCTCCGATTACCGGCTTGCCAGAGGCCCATGCCTCGAGATAGACCATTCCGAAAGCGTCTTGGATGCTGGGGAGAGCTAGTACATCTGAGCCGGCGAACATATCATATTTGTCTTGACCGTATATCCAGCCTAAGTTGACCACTTTGAAACCTAAAGGCTGTTGAGACGACAATAGACTGAGGTATTCCTCGTCGGGTTCTCCAAAGGTCACGAGTGCAATATTGACAAATCGCTTTGAGAGCTTTTTCAAGGCTAACACAACATCGCCGATTCCTTTGCCCATCCAAGGGTTCGCGAAAACCACGAATTTGCCCTCCAAGCTATGTTTCTTCCTGAAGCGGTCTCCGTTGCCCTTGCCTGTAGTAGTGTCCAGAGCGAGAGGAACAACAAATGTTCTTTCGGCGCGAGCCCCAACTCTCAGGAGCTCTTTTCTTTCTCCATCAGTTACCGCAATGACTGCTGTGCATAAGGGCAGGATACGGCGGATTGCGGCGCTTTGGGTAAATTCTTTCAGTCGATAATGATAGAATGGCGTTATTGCGAAAGGTATCTTGGCTTTCTGGCAGGCGCGGAATGCAAGGAAGAGTGTGGTGGTTGGCCATATGGTGGCGTGAACGAAATCGTAGTCAGACTTTGTAAGATGCAAATACATAGACGGTGTGAGTGGACCCCAACCTAAAAGATGGGCGTAGTCAAATGGCGCATATCTCATCCAGTCTGAGGATAGAAGTCTAAAACCACGCTCCATCTTTTTCAGCACGTAAGAGACTCTCGGAATAACTGGAAACCGCAGGACATCCACGCCGTTGATTCGCGCCGTCCTCTCAGTCAGATAGAAGTTGCCCGACAGCCCCAAGTTGCCTCGGAGGTCGTTGGCGTTCGATGTTAAGACTATCGTTTTCTCTTGCTTTGCACTCTGCTCACACAGTATCCTAATGTACTGTTCGCCACCCCTGAGTTCGGCGGGAACATATCGGGGTGAGACGTGAGCTATATGCATGAGAGCACCAAAGGCTTTCAGCTATTCTATTTAAATAGCAACTTGTTTTCGGAACACCATTTAACTAGTTTTTTCACGCCCTCGCTCGGAGTTACTTCAGGAGTCCAATCCAGAACCTTTTTGGCTTTGCTTATGTCAGATATGTAGACTTTTTGGTCGGCGGTTCGCCAGTCAGTATACGTCAAGCTCGGGTTCATCTTAGTTTCTTTCCTGAGAAGTTCCAGAAGTTCGATGAGTGAGAGCGTATTTTTGGACCCTCCGCCTATGTTGAAAACATCATGCTTAAGGTTTGAGCTGAGGAACTTTTCGAAGACTCTGACTAGGTCGCTCACGTGGAGGACATCTCTGACTTGTTTGCCGTCGCCGTAAATCGTTATG
>JBGOXQ010000005.1:0-18754 GCA_041479225.1 Bathyarchaeia archaeon | reverse complement strand
TGACGAATTGTCCAGTGCTCGTCACGCCTCGAACACGCCAGGAATACGCATCTATTAGTCTTAAGTCGCCTTTCATCCTGTCTTGGTCTTCCATGAGTTTTCGAATTGACGCTTGGATCTCGTTGCAATCAACGTCGGTGGATAGGTAAATTCCGGTTTCTTGATTTGACAGTCCTCTGGCTATGAAAGTCTCGCAGAAAACCGTTTTTCCAACGCCTGAGTTACCTGTGAGGAGGTATATGCCGCTGGGAATCTCTCTGTCAATCAAGAGATTTGCCCCGGGGAAAACCTCCGTTGAAACCATTTTTATCATAGATTGTATTGTAGATTTCCCGTTAAATCTTTTTTGCATGAATCGGGGTTGAGCAATGCGCTCAGAATTTAGCACGCGCACGTGAAGGCTACGCTGTTTTATCTTCTTTCTTAACTCCTGTCTCTATCAAGCCTCTTATAATTCGTGGCAAGATTGCGGCTATCCCTGCTGACGGAACTTCAATTGAAACAGCAGAGCCTATTGCTCGTCTCCACTCCGGTTGCAGACGTTGGAACTCAGCATGCTTCATGCCATAAAGTATCGGAATAAAGTGTTTTCCCGCTTCGTGCGCGGCAATGACCTCATTTGTAACTTGGTTTGAACTTATAGAATGCGGGGATATAACTAAGATTACAGCTTGAGATTGCTCGATAGCCTCGCCTGACTGAAGAAGATAAGAAAGCCCGGGAATGCTGTCGCGTTCATAATACCATGTGCTGAAACCTGCTGTTTCAAGCGCCTTGGCAATCTCCAAAACTAAACTATTGTCCTCTTCAACGTAACTGAAAAAAACAGTTTTCTTCAGTTCAGGCTTGTTCTCTGGCAGAAGTTCGGGGGGTTGTCCTTTTTCCTCAGTGTGTACTTTGGAGCTAGTTGCTGGGAACATCGTTTTACGCGGTTTGCGTTTTCTTTTCTTGACAGCCACAACCACCAAAACAGCAATAATTAATAAAGAAAGTGAGATCGCGATTGCAATTGCAAGTTGATCCAGCTGTGTTTGGGAGGTCGGCGTCGGTGTTGGCGATTCGGAAGTTGTAAGTGAGGCAGTGTTTGTCGAGGTCTGTGTTGGTTGGGGCGTTGAAGTTGATGTCTTTGTTGGAGTTGAGAACGGTGTTGATGTGGGCGTTGGGGTCGGAACTAATGAAGGCGAAGGGGTCTGGGACGTAGGGGGCACTGGAGATGTGTAATATTGTGCAATCTGCTCAGGAGTTCTTGCATAGTTGTAAACCATGACTTCATCGACTGCACCTTCGAACCAATACAATTTATCAATTATGTCATTGCTATAAACGCCAATTGCTGGATGAAACCTTAGGTCGTTGAGTTCCGAGAGATTAATGTCGGGGACTATTTTTGAGCTTGCCAATGCTCCGTCAATGTATAGTTGCGCGGAGACTCCTTTTGTCCATACACCAACGATGTTATGCCAAGTGTTTGGAGCAATTGTATCTGAATAGACGTTGTACCAAACGTCATCTGTCAAATGTACTCCAAAACCCACAACACTTGAGAGTATGTCTCCATTGTCGTAAACCCTCCCGCTTATTAACTCGAATTCGTTTTTGGCTCCATGCCAAAAGATTGTTCCTTCACCCGTACTGTTCATGTTTGAGTTTATCCAAACAGAAACGGTAAGCGAAGAAAGATCTGACGGGAAAAGCAACGGAATGCTGACATATTCGTCGATGCCATTAAGCTTCAGCGCTTGCCCTACCTTTCCAGATATCCAAGTGGCACCGTGAATAAAGCCGTCATTACCGTTTCCTGAGCGGTCATGGGCAAAGTTTCCAATCCCTTCATCAAAGCTGCAATACGCTGCGAGACTGTTCTCAGCAGAAACCTTGTGGATGTTTCCCTCTGCAAGTAAACTTGTAATCAAAAGAACTGAGACAACTAAGACGACAATTTGCTTTTTCATCTCAGGTTCCTGCTATGCAAATCGTTGCCAAGAAACCAATAAGCCTAATCCTCACATCTCGCGAAACCGTGATGGCGATTAGGCTTTGGAACTTCCAACAGAATCCATGTCTAAGGTTGTTTTCATATTTCATGCTTTGCCACTTGACCAATGCTACTTCGCGGGGAATTTGTGTTAGGTATTCAGGTTTCAGAATATAAATTTTGGCGAAGGCGAACTGGAAAGACTCTTTGCAGGCAAAATCGTTATATTGAGTTTATTTTGCAAAATTATGCTCAGACTAATCCCAAATTTTTGGTGCGGAGGGTGGGATTTGAACACACGAACCCCTGCGGGATAGGCGCCTCAGGCCTACGCCTTTGACCATGCTGGGCGACCTCCGCACTGCTTTGCCTGAGAGCCAATTATGTGGCACATAATAATTAATCATCATATTAAAAGGCTTTACTTTGCTTGACATAGTTTGTTCGGCTTCAGTTTTCTGCTTCTCAGTGTTCGCGGCTTGGAAAATATATTAACGGGATTTGCTTTGCTAGTTGTTGAAGGCGTGCTTGCTTTGGATTGTACAAGTAAGTTTTTATATGCCTTCGCAATTATAACAGCGTTATAACATGTTTGGTGAACCACCATGAAACAAATCTACAACACAGTTCTAGAAACAATCGGCAAAACCCCCCTCGTACAGCTAAACAAACTAACAGCAGGTCTAAAATGCATAGTAGCAGTCAAACTGGAAGCCCGCAACCCCGGCGGCAGCGTCAAAGACCGCATATGCCTCAGCATGATCAATGAAGCCGAAAAACAGGGCTTGCTCAAGCCAAACAGCGTCATCATTGAGCCCACAAGCGGCAACACAGGCATAGGCTTAGCCATGGTTGCAGCCGTGAAAGACTACCGCCTCATATTAACCATGCCCGAAACCATGAGCATCGAGCGACGCACACTGCTCAAAGCCTACGGCGCCGAACTCGTCCTGACACCAGGACCAGAAGGCATGGGCGGAGCCATAAAAAAAGCCGAAGAACTCGCAACCCAAACGCCAAACAGCTTCGTTCCGCAGCAATTCAAAAACCTGGCAAACCCGAAAATTCACAGGGAAACCACAGGTCCAGAAATCTGGAACGATACCGAAGGAAAAGTTGACATAATCGTCGCAGGCGTAGGCACAGGCGGCACCATCACTGGCGTAGCACAGTTCATAAAGCCACTTAAACAGTCATTCAAAGCCGTAGCAGTGGAACCCGCAACTTCGCCCGTGTTAAGCGGAGGCGCAAAAGGACCACACAAAATCCAAGGCATAGGCGCAGGCTTCATCCCAGACGTGCTCAAACGCGACTTAGTAGATGAAATTGTGAAAGTTAAAGATGAAGATGCTTTCCAGACTGCACGTTTGCTTGCGAAAAAGGAAGGCTTGCTTGTGGGCATTTCTTCAGGCGCAGCGGCGTGGGCAGCGTTGGAAGTTGCTAAGCGAGCTGAAAACGAAGGCAAACTCATAGTAGTTATCCTCCCAGATACCGGCGAAAGATACCTGAGCACAATCCTGTATCAAGAGAATCCGCCATGAACTATTGCATAGCCGCATTGTAGGACGCTTCTCTTATATGCAGCTCTCTTCTAAATTAGGACGAAGGGAAAACTGAAATGTGCCCTAAACCTGCTCCACAAAAACCGCAAGCAAAAGAACACAGCAACAGCCAAGATGAACAAGGCTACTCTTGGAACCGAGAGAAAATGCTTGAGGAAATAATGACCTGCCAGCAGAAGCCAGGGGACAAATGGGTTGAAAAAGGTTTACCCCACTTGGTTGACGATGTAGTCAAGAACTACGAGACATTCGGAGGTATGGATCACCTTGAAGGTAAAGACTTGCCCTCGAAAAAAGTCGTCATCGAAGTTCTTGAAGACCTTTTAACTGTGTTTTTTCCTGGATACTTGGGTAAGACGGAAATCACCAAGTCCAACGTTAAGTACGTTATTGGCAGTAATTTAACATCGATTTATGAGCGGCTAACAGTAGAAGTGGAGAAAAGCCTCAAGCACATCTGCAGAAAAATCAAGGAATGTCCCGAAGATATCTGCTACACGCGCGCGCAAATTGTTGTGAAAGAAGTCTTAGAAAAGATTCCTGAAATAAGAGAACTCCTCAGCGGAGACGTACAAGCAGCCTACGACGGCGACCCCGCAGCCATGAGCGCCGAAGAAGTCATCATAAGCTACCCCTACATACTTGCCGTAAGCACCTACAGAATAGCACACGAGCTTTATCTGCGCGGTGTTCCTTTGATTCCGAGAATAATGAGCGAACACGTACATTCGCTGACGGGCATCGACATCCACCCAGGCGCCAAAATAGGCAAAAACTTTTTCATAGACCACGGGACAGGCGTCGTCATCGGAGAAACCACAGAAATCGGCGACAACGTAAAAATGTACCAAGGCGTCACGCTGGGCGCTTTGAGTTTTCCCAAAGACGACAAAGGACACATAATCAAAGGAAGAAAACGCCATCCAACCATAGGAAACAACGTAGTAATCTACTCTGGTGCCACACTGCTCGGCGCGGATGCAGTGATAGGCGACAATGTTGTTATAGGCGGAAACGTCTGGATAACCTCCGCTGTGCCTTCAGGCACAAGAATAACTATTTCGCCACCTGAGCAGAACGTTAAAAAAGAGAAAACTCAGAATGGGCCTAGATGAGGCGGAAGTTCTCTTTAACCGTCGTCAACACAACATGCGTGTTTGTTCGCTCTACGTAGGGTAAAGTCAACAGGCGTTTAGTAAACGCACCCAGGTCTTCGCGGCTCTTGAACTTCGCCACAATAACCGCATCCGTCAAGCCTGTAACATCGTAAACACTGCAAACGTTCGAAATCTTTGCAACCTCATTCTCCGTATCAACCAGTTTGCCCTTGGCAACCGTTATCTCCGTAACCACGGTTAACTCGTACCCGAGTTTCTCATGGTCCAATATGACTGAGTATCCTTTGATGAGACCTTCCTCTTCCATTTTTTTAGTTCTCGAAAGCACTGTGCCCACGGAAACGCCTACATTCTTCGCGATTTGCCTGCTTGAGAACCGCGCATCTTCCAAGAGCGCCTTTAAGATTTTGTTGTCGATTTCATTTAGTTCCATGATTCATGACTCCTTGCACGTTTTTCCAGTAAGGTTAACCTTTTTGAAACGTTCATTTAATTATCAAGCGATTATGTTTATAAAAGTTTAGTTTTCGCGCTACGCAGAGAACCATACGCCCCGTAACTTGTTAGTGAAATTTGGAAATAGGCTTTACAATTGACAAGAATATTGGGGTAATGTTAAATTAGTAGATTCAGTCCCCAATATTAACCATGAGTGACGGCAGAATGCAAACAAAATACGACACGATCCTTGTTCTGGATTTCGGAGGGCAATACTGCCACCTGATAGGCAGAAGAATCAGGGAACACGGTGTATTCTCAGAAATCGTACCGCACGATATCAAAACAGACGAAATCAAAGCTTTCAACCAGAAATTCAACATCAAAGGCTTAATTCTTTCGGGCGGACCCGCAAGCGTGTACGAACCCAACGCACCAAGAATCGACGCAAAGATTTTGGAGATGGATCTGCCAGTTTTAGGTTTATGCTATGGTCACCAGCTTATAGCCCAAATAGTCAAAGGCAAAGTCAAACCCGCTTCCTGCAGAGAATACGGAATCGCAGAAGTCAACATCGACAAGCCCATAGGCGTGTTGAAAGGCTTAAGCAAAAAAGAAACTGTATGGATGAGCCACGGCGACACCGTTTTCGAGTTACCACCAGAATTCGAAACGTTGGCACACACGGAAAGCTGCCCCGTAGCCGCGTACAGGCACAAGAAGAAGCCGATTTACGGTTTGCAGTGGCACCCCGAAGTCATCCACACCAAGAACGGTGTGCGCATGCTCAGCAACTTCATCTTCGAAGTGTGCAAGTGCGAAGCCAACTGGAAAATGGAAGACCTCATCGAGAGGATGGTCAAGGAAATAAAATCAGAAGTAGGCGAAGCCAAAGCCATAATCGGCTTAAGCGGAGGTATAGACTCCAGCGTTGCCACAGCACTTGCAGCTGAAGCGTTAGGCGATAAGCTCACGGCAGTTTTTGTCGATCACGGCTTTATGCGGGAAGGCGAACCCGAAGCCATCCAAGATACCTTCGAGAAGTTCAACATCCACTTCGTTATGGCGAATGCGCAGAAACGGTTCATGGAGAAAATGAAGGGCGTAGCCGACCCCGAGAAGAAACGTAAAGTTATAGGCGAAGAGTTTATCCGCGTTTTCGAGGAAATCGCTGAAAAATCAGGCGCCGAATACCTTCTTCAAGGAACCATCTACCCTGACCGCATCGAGTCAGGCTTCCGAAAGAACTCGGATGTAATAAAATCACACCACAACGTCGCTGGATTGCCCTCTAAAATCCGATTCAAGAAAATCGTCGAGCCACTCCGCGACCTGTACAAGGACGAAGTGCGAAAAGTCGCCAAAATGCTCGAATTACCAAAAGAAATAGTCAATAGACAGCCTTTTCCAGGACCTGGCTTGGCAGTGAGGATAATTGGCGCGTTGACAGAGGAAAAAGTCATGGTCGCCAAGAAAGCCGACGCCATCGTCCGTGAGGAAATTGAGAAGAATGGGTTGCAGGAAAATCTTTGGCAGTACTTCGCGGTGTTGACGGACACGAAAGCCACAGGGGTCAAAGGTGACGCTCGCGCTTATGGCTACGTGGTGGCGGTTAGAGCGGCAGAAAGTCGTGAAGCCATGACTGCGAACTTCGCGCAGATTCCCTACGCGGTCTTGGAGAAAATTTCTACAAAGATTACTAATGAGATTCCCGAAGTCACGCGTGTGGTTTATGACATTACCCATAAGCCGCCTGCAACCATAGAGTGGGAGTAGCCAAGGCAGTTTTCCTCAAACTGTTTATAAACCGAAAACAGCGAATACTAAGCTTACTACCTGAATGGGTGTGAAGCGGTTGAAAGCGTTAATCCTTATCGGTGGGTTCGGTACCAGATTAAGACCCTTAACTTGCACGAGACCGAAGGCTCTTTTCCCAATAGTTAACAAACCTCTGCTGCAATGGACTTACGAACGCCTATCCCAAAATGGCATTGAAGAGGTGATATTGGCGGCTAATTCTTTGACGGAGTTTTTTATTAAGCAGGAGCGGCTCCCAAGATATGGCTTAACCGTGAAGTACTCACATGACCCGCCGAAGAAGCCTCTCGGAACAGCGGGACCCATAAAAAAAGCGGAGAAACTCCTTGGGCACGACGAGCCTTTTCTGGTTTTGAACGGCGACTTATTCACCGACATAAGCTACAAAGAAATGTTTGAGAAACATGCGGAAGGAAAAGCATTGGCTACCATCGCGCTTCACGAGGCGGAAGACCCCAGTAGATACGGCGTAGCCGAATTAGCAGAGTACAACCGCATCAAACAGTTTATAGAGAAACCACCTAAAGGAACTGCGCCATCGAATCTCATCAACGCGGGCGTCTACGTTTTAAGCCCAAAAATCTTCCAATATATCCCTTCTAGCAGAGCAGTGTCGATGGAAAGAGAAGTGTTTCCACGGCTCGCCGCGGAAGGGACACTTTACGGACATAAGGTAGACGGATTGTGGATTGATATAGGCAAACCAGAGGAGTATCTGGCAACTAATATGTTGCTGCTTGGCAATCTTGGCGTCAGCAAGCAAATTGGACGGGGAAAAGGAAAGTTTGAGCTGAGGTATCCTGTGCTCTTGGATAAAGGCGTAACCTTGGGAGAAAATTCTGTCATCGGACCACATGTGGTTCTTGGAAAAAACGTGACTGTGGGCAAAAACGTGCAGATAAGCAAATCCGTGATTTTCTCCGACGTGAAAATAGACGACTTCGCTGTTATAAATGGCGCACTCATTGGTGAAGGCGCAATGATAGGGAAGAAAGTTAAGGTCGCCGAGGGCTGCATAATCAGCGACCAAGTAAAAATCAAGGACGGCGTTGCGCTTACTGAGAAGGTTTTGGTCTGCCCCGGCAAAGTAGTGACTGAAGAGACATTAAAATTAAATTCAAAGAGTATTTGCTAACGCACAACTTCTTTACTGCGCCAAATTGTACAGTGCATCCACACATTGCCCTATGTCCACCACCAAAACCAAAAAACAACCCAAAGCAAGACAGATTAAGACAAACTACGCCTTTTCAAGACACTTTAAGACGCAAGATAAACCCAACGCAAGCCCAGAAACAAAAAAGCAAACCAAACTGCGCCCTGAGCTAAGGGGGAGGGGGGATAGACTGCAGAGAGCAACAGAGCACACAACACACAAACCTAAAAAACAACCACACCAAACATTAAACAACGGAGAACCACACTTGAGCCAAAAGAAACTCTTCGGAACAAACGGCATCAGAGGAATCGTAAACAAAGAACTAACCCCCGAAATGGCAGTAAAAGTCGGTTCAGCAATAGGAACCTTCTTTGGCAAAAAGAACCTGCTCATCGGCTACGACGCCAGAACCAGCGGACCCATGTTCGCAAAAGCAGTCATCTCAGGACTAACAGCCACAGGCTGCACCGTATTCTTCGCTGGAATGGCACCAACCCCCTCTCTACAGTTCGCCGTGAAAAACCACAAAATGGACGGAGGAGTAATCATCACCGCTTCCCACAACCCGCCTGAATACAACGGCATCAAAGTCATCTGGAGCGACGGCATCGAAATCAGCCACGAACAAGAAACCGAAATAGAAAACATATATTTCCAAGACAAAACGCAATTCGCAGAATGGAACAAACTCGGCGAAAAACACGAACTCTCAGGGATAAACGACGAATACATATCAGCCATAAAAAAACACGTAAATACCGCAAAAATCGCGGAGAAGCACTTTCACGTCATAGTTGACGCGGCGAACAGCGTCGGCGGATTGACAGCCCCAATTCTCATGCGCGATTTAGGCTGCAAAATCACCAGCTTAAACGCCAACATCGATGGAACATTTCCAGGAAGAATGCCTGAACCCCGCCCAGAAAACCTCGCCGAACTCGCCCAAGCAGTCAAAGCATTAGGCGCAGACTTAGGCGTAGCCTTCGACGGAGACGCAGACCGCTCAATATTCGTAGATGAAACAGGGCAGATTCACATGGGCGACAAAACCTTCGCCGTAGTGGAAAAACAGTTTCTTCTCGAAAATCCTAATTCCCAAATAGTTACTCCTGTAAGTTCTTCCACGCTTATCCAAGATACCGCCGATGCTTACAAAGGCAAAATCGTGTGGACCAAAGTGGGTAGCGTGACCGTTTCGCAGAAGATGAAGGAAGTCAAAGCAAAACTGGGCGGAGAAGAAAACGGCGGAATCTTTTACGGTCCACATCAAGCAGTGCGCGATGGAGCCATGACCACGGCTTTAATTCTTGACATAATGGCGAAGACAGGGGAGAAGCTTTCGAAGCTCATTGCGGAGCAGCCGCAGTACTTTATTGAGAAGGGCAAAGTGGAGTGTCCCGAAGAAAAGAAGCAGATAATTTTGGATAAGCTGCTGGAGCAAGTGAAGGGGATGAATATAAATACGCTTGACGGAGTGAAAATCTGGTTCCAAGACAAAAGCGCAATCTTGGTGAGACCCAGCGGAACCGAACCTGCATACCGCATGTACGCGGAAGCCAAAACGCAGCAAAGAGCAACACAACTAGTTAAAGAGTACACTTCAAAACTTGAACATATACTTCAAATCATTTAAGAAAGACCCTGCACTTTGTAAAACTGGCGACCACTTTGCCCGATGCCCTGTATTTAAAGACCGATGAAGCTGACACGCCCGAAAAACGGGGAAAATACACGGTAAGTGTCGTAGGATGCGGGCAACTCGGGGTTCTTTCGGCGATGGCTTTCGCGGAAGCCGGCTTCAAAGTGATATGCACGGATGCCGACCAAAGCGTGGTTAAACGATTATCAAAAGGCAACGTTCGTCTAGCTGACCATGAGCTTGAGTTGAAACTGAAGGGCTTCTTCAGAGCGGGGCAATTAACAGCGTCAAGCGACTTGAAAAGCACAGTTAAACAAAGTGACATTATAATAATAATAGTAAACCCAAAAATCGATGCAAAGAAGAACTCTGACTACTCAGAATTAGAAAGCGTCTGCAAACAAATCGGCGAATCTCTCCACAAGGGAGCCTTAGTTGTTTATGCAGGAATTGCTGGTTTTGGCCTCACCGATGGAATAGTGAAGGAAACGCTTGAAAATACTTCGGGGCTAAAGGTTGGAGAAGACTTTGGCTTAGCCTACAGTCCTGTTCGAAACTCCACGGAGCATGGTTTAGGGTTCATGGGCGACTACGTGTTAAGAGTTGCCGCTTCAGACAAAGTTAGCTTAAATGCTGCAGCTGCAGTTTATGAAACTATAGCAAAGAAGGGCGTCAAGAAAAGTCCTGATGCAAAAGCCGCCGAATTAGCTGCTCTTTTCCAAGCCGCTAAACGGGATGCACAGGTTGCTTTGACCAATGAGTTTGCTGTGTTCTGTGAAAGTGCAGGCGTTGACTACGCTGAAATGATTAAATTGTTGGATAATGATTTAGGCGAATTTAATTCTACACCGACTATTGCGGAAGAAGAAAACCGAAGCGAAGCGTACTTGATGCTTGAAAGCGCTGAAAACTTGAATGCTAAACTTCGGATGCCAGCTCTTGCCAGACAAGTAAACGAGGATATGGTTAGGCACGCAATTAATTTGACACAGGAGGCGCTTCGGAGTTGCGGAAAACCATTGCGGAGAGCAAGAGTTGCCTTGCTGGGTACGGCGGAACCTGGAACAGGCGCGGCTGAGTTTGTTGAATTGCTGGAAGCGAAGGGTTCAAGAATAACACGTTATGATCCGCTGGGTGTTGAGTCTGAGCAGGCTGAGGGAAATCATACTCTTAGAAGAAGTTTGAATGAGGCTGTGGAGGGCACGGATTGCATTGTTATTTTTACTGCTCAGGATCAGTTTAAGCGCTTAAACCTTAAAAAGCTACGTGCCGTAATGAGGTCGCCATCGGCATTGGTTGATTTGGCTGGGGTTGTGGTGCCTTCTAAAGTTGAGGAGGAAGGTTTCACTTACCGCTGTTTAGGAAGAGGTGTGAGAAAGAAATGAAGAAATTAGGCGTTGCAGTGATTGGAACTGGGTTTTGGGGGAAGAATCACGCACGAGTTTACAAGGAACTGGCAAGCACCAACCTTGTGGCTATTTGTGATGTTAATGCTGAGAGGGCGAAAGCGATAGCTGACCAGTTCGGTGTGAAAGCATACACGAGCAGTAGCCGACTGTTGAAGAACGAGGAAATTGAGGCGGTTAGCGTTTGTACTTGGTCTACGATGTTGGCTAAAGAGGCGCTTAAAGCGCTGAACGCTGGGAAGCATGTGCTTGTGGAAAAGCCTATGGCGACTAGCACTAAGCAGGCGGCGAAGCTTCTGCAGACGTCTGAAGAGAAAGGTCTGCATTTGACAGTGGGGTTTCTTATGCGGTTCATTCCTGGGTTGCAGCATATCCGAGAGGCGGTGGGAACCAAAAAAATTGGGGAATTCGTTTCTGCCACGGCTAAGCGGGTTTCTGAGTGGCCTGAACGAATAGGCGATGTAGGCGTAGTGAAGGATACGGCGATTCATGATATTGATGTGATGCGGTTTATTTCGGGTGCAGATCCGATTAGTGTTTACGCGAAGATGGGTAGTATGCGGCATAGGCAGTTCGAGGATTACGCTCAGATAATGCTCACTTACGAAGGGGGCAAAAGTGCTTTCATAGAATCTAACTGGCTTACGCCTTACAAGACGCGAACGCTAACGGTTACTGGAAGCGACGCGATTATGCGGTTAGACTACATAACTCAGGAGCTATGGCTTGAAAGCAAAAAAGAAACCGTGCAGCCACGATATGCGTTTCAAGAGCCCTTAAAACTGGAATTGCAGCACTTTGCAGAATGCGTCTTGGAGAAGAAGAAACCGCTGGTGACTGGAGTTGACGGATTGAAAGCATTGCAGGTGGCTGAAGCGGCGTTGCGGTCTTCGGCGAAGAATGCTGCGATAAAACTGAAATAAAAAGCACTTTTATGCTTTGAGGCTGAAAGGTTTGCCTTCAGTCACTATTTTCTTTGGGATTTTTTCTTTCCATTTTTTCAGGAAAGGCAAATCTTCAGTTTCTTTTCGCAGTTCGTCAGGGAGCATTTCTGGGATTTCTTCGCGGATGGGGTACCATCGGAGGCATTTTGGGCAGACGATTAATCCTTCTACGAGTTCGTCTTTCTCTTCGAAGATGTGGAGTTCCAGCGGATGATACTTGTCTATGGGGCAAGCGAGTATGTCCATGAGTTTTCGTTTCATAAAGATTCACTTAGAGAAAAGTAACGCCATGTCAGACTATTAAAATTTGCCCAAATGCTGAAAGGCAACGTTGCCCTCTGTTGCTCGGAAAAAACTATACCCCCCTTATATAAAGGGTGAAATGGCGCTGTTGCCTGTTAGATTTTCGGTTGGCGCTTGTGTTGTGGCTTGGCATGGTGGAGATGTGTTTTTTGAGATGAATGTTGTTGGGCATTGATTGTCTTGTTTTTATCAGCTGATCTATTTCTATATGGGTCAGATTCTGCGGCTAAGTTATGAGTAACTTACTGAGGATTCATAATTCTATTATAGCTAAACCTGAGATTCGTCATCATGAAACCAAAAGTCTTCGCACTCATACTTGCAATGATAGTTTGCGCGTGTGTTCTTGAGGGGTTATTCGCTTCCCCAATACAGGCAAATTCGTCTATCCACAAAGAGCGTCTGGCAATAACCAAAATACATTGCAGCGTGGGGTCTGAAGGGTGGTTCGCAATTACCGTTAACAATATTGGCTCTTCAAGCGTTACAATTACGCAGTTTTCAGTAAACGACATCAAACAAGCCTCAGTGAGCCCTGTGCTTCCTGCGGTCCTTGCACCCGATGAAAGCGTGGTAATTAACGCATCATTAAGTATTGACAGCGAGGGCACATACCGATTAGATGTGTTAACGTCACAAGGAAACAGGTTTCCAACCGTCGAAGTCACTACAACAACAGCATGAAGTTAGTCCAACATTTTCTTAACATGCACATCCGCGACGAGATGCCACCAATTTGGACCAGTGCTTCTCACAACACGAACAAGGGGAACTTCAAAATTCACATTCAACTTACTTAATGTTTCAGTCACTTTTCGCCTAACTTTTTCCGCAGGGTCTTCCGCTTTGGCAGCGTATTCGAACGTGTGGATGTGTATCCATCCGCCAGACCGCTTAAGCGCAGATACGGCGCATGGCAGGTATTCGTAGGCTTTTTCAGGCAGAGGCATCAAGACGCGGTCAGCGCAGTGCTGCAGTTGGTTCTCGATGATTTCTTTGGCATCACCAAGCAGCGGAATCACTTTGTTGAAGGCTCTGTTTATCCTGATGTTTTCACGCATTAGCTTGACCGCGGTGGGGTTTATGTCTATGGAGTAGACTTTTGCTGTCGGTTGGCGCTTGGCGATTAGGATGGAGAAGCATCCTACGCCAGCGAACATGTTAATCACGGTCTCGTTTGGCTGGACAAGATGGGCGATGCGTTGCCTTTCATGCAGAAGTCTAGGCGAGAAATAGCACTTTTCAACATCAACTGCGAATACGCAGCCAGATTCCTTATGCACAGTTAAGGTTCTGTTATCACCCGCTGCATACGTTAAGCCGCGCACCCTAAAATCCCCTGCGACTGCACTGGTTTGGATGAAAACAGCTTTCACTCTTTTGTTAACATCCATTATTACCCGAGCAACCTCTTTAGCTTCTACGGGAGAAGCACAGGGCAACTTGGTGATAGCAATGTCACCTACAATATCAAAAGAACCGTAAACTCCAATTGAACTATCTGCCGAAACAGTCTCGGCGAAGGCTTTTCTCAGTCTCTTTCCCAAGCTTCACCCTTCATATACTCACATTGGACTGGAAACGTTTAAAAGCAAAAAACTTTTCTTTTGTAGAAAGAGGTAACTTATTTGGAGAAAATAGGAATCGTTTATGAATGCATGCGTTGCGGGGCACGAGTTCCGTCAGAAGAGCTGGAACTCAGAGGCGGAGAAACAAAATGCATAATCTGTGGCTACAGAATTCTGAAGAAAGTCAAGCCGCCCGTAGTAAAGCGTATCCAAGCCAAATAAATGGGAAAAAGCGCCTTCTATATTTTTAAACGGCGGAGCGTTTTCTCTTACTTTTTATAGAGTATGTTTAGTAGAGTTCTCTTTCGCCAAGTTTGCGAAGTGCCTTTCCCTTAAGCTTAACTGGTTCGTCTATGAGGTCTTCAGGGTCTTTCTCAACAGTTTGACGTTTCACTGTTTCGCCGCAGACGCCTCTAGGAAGCAAACGTCGCTTCACGCACATAGAGTAGGTGCAGTTTGCAACGTTGCACGCTTCCTCAGTCCATCTGCACCATACGGCGTTCCGCTGGAAGAAGGCAGAGTTTTGGCTACACTTAAAAGACGGACACATTGGAGAACAAGATTTTGCTGCTTGAGCCAACAGGCATACACCTCTATTTTTAATTAATAGAATTTAATGTTGCAGAGACATTCTTGATAGCATATTTCCGCGGTTTCAATATAAACGTTTTTGCGTAGTCCTCGTGATTGTACATTCTAACTTTTAGTCTTGGCAGCAGCACGCTTTCTTATCCTTCGGAAGAGCCCAAATCCCAGAACTAACAGTACCGCTATTAGGATTATGATTAGTGTCGCCAGCAAACTTGTGCCTATAAGCATACCACCCAACGCAACGTAACTTGCCATTTGAAGCTGTACCGTAGTTGGCGAGTTAACCTGAAGGTTCGTCGCTACAAAAGAGTTTTCGTTCCCAGAAGGAAATGCCGTTATCTCTAAATTGCCGCCTATGATGTTGTCGAATGTGGCTGTTCCGTCTCCCTGAGTGGTTTTTGTCTGCGGAGTCATTCCCGGACTGCTCAGTTGGACGTTCACGTTGGATATTGGGTTTCCGAAGTAGTCCACAACTTTGACTGAGAGATGAAGATTATACATGGTACACTGAATCTGACTCTGCATATCGTTTAGGACATTTATGACTGTGTCGTTGAGGAGAGTATTGTCTCCAGTGTAGACTCTCACGCGATATTGCCCGAAGGCAACATGAACTGTAGCTGATCCTGTGCTGCCTGCGTTTGAGCTGTAAAATATGCCGCTTGCCTGTTCAATGAGTGTAATGCGGACGTTTGGAAGAGCTGCTTTGTTATAATCAACAATGTTCAGAGTCAATGTTTCATCAGGGCAGATCACAGTTACTTGAGTAGTTGGTTGCGCGGGCAAATTGCTGATTGTGTTGTTGCCGTTGTTGAAAACTACACCGTACTTGTATGCATCAACAACGTAGTTTATCTCTGGAAGAGTTGAGTTGAAATAGCAATTGCCATTAAGGTCAGTTTGCCCAGAAGTCGTTCCAGTTTTAGTTGCGCCTGTTTTTGTTTCGACATAAGCGTAAGTTACGTTAAGGTTGACGAATGGAATTGCAAGTTTTTGATTGCCCTGAACTGCCTGAACTGTAACTTTGAAGTCCGTCAATTTGCATGTTATATCATAAGTTCCGTTTCCTGATACGAAGACTTGGATCTGACCAACTTTGACTCCGTTCCAGTAGGCGGTTACGGTGTCGTTGCCTTTATCAAGGTTAATGCCGGCTATTCCGTCGAGGTAAGTTGTGCCGTTGTAAACCCTGTTTGTGGCTAGGTCAAGAGCTTCAATCAGTAATTGAGGCACTACTTCGCCAGCTAAGTTAACCGCACGGAAAGAATTCACATAGCCCGGAATATTGAAGCTTTGAGAGTCAGGTATTGCTTTAGCGTTAGTTTGAGGAGTTAAAGTTGCTGTATATTGTCCTAACTCAACCGCTATGGGAACTGTCCAATTAGCAGCAATTACGCCTTGGCTGTCGGCGGTCACAGATTGAGAGAAAACTACACTGCTATTGACGAGTTGAATAGCCAGATTCGCGGTTTGGCTTGGTTGATAGCCTGCCGCGTGTACTTTGACGTTGTCCAGTCGGTGGTAAACGGTTTGGTCAGTAAAACCCACGATGAAACTGCTTTGCCCCAAGTTTTCTGTGGCGTTAAAATTGACATTGTAGGTTCCAGCATAGATAGTTGTGGCACCTAAAGGCTGAAAACTTGCGTCCGGGAAATTAAGTTGGGCGATTGCCGTTCCCAAAGATGAGGTTGTGAACGACACGATTCTTGAGAAATTCCTGTTCATATTAGCTGGAAGATTAGAAGGCAACGAAACACTGATGTTTGCAACATACGCTGTGTTAGGTTCTCCTCCTGTGACAGTGACATTTAAAACTACGGTGCTTCCTTCCTGCAGTTGCGCAGGCGCTGAGGGAACAATTGCTTTGGCACTGTATTGTATAACGACTGGAAACGTTTCAGTAGTGTTAAGGTTGTTGTTGGAGACGTCAACTATAGTAATTGTATAGTTTCCAGCGGGACCCTCAGGTACCGTGAAGTTGGAGCTTACATAATACCCACTTGAAACGCCCTGATCAACGCGGGTATCGCCCCACCAAAGCTCGTAGGGGCCACTGTAAGTATCGAGTGTAGCGATAACAGTAACTGGTTCATCCACAGTTGCCGACGCAATCCCAGTGAAGCCTCCCTGCTGAGTAATTTGTAGTAGGGCTACGCCATACGGTGATTGTCCTTTAACTTGCGAAAGCGGCACGAAAAGGATAGCAATGCTCATTAGGATTACGACAGAAATTGTTGCTGCTTTTGGTTTCAATTTAAACGACTCCTCTATTTGGTCAAGTTCATATCGCGATTGAACACTTACTATAAGAGAACATTTTAAACTTTGCCTTTAATTCGGCTATAACGACCTTTACTACAGTTTATGGTGTAACTCGTGAAAACTGAAACGGCGGATTAACAGTCAAAACTCTACTCAGACTTTACTACATAATTGACTGCGCCATGGAAACAGGGTTTTTGGTGAGACTATCTTAATAATCCCTTCCACGCTTTTCTTCAAACGGTATCACCTTTGGATCTGTGAAAATACTTGGAGAATCTTGTTCCGTCCCCGCTTATTCATGCATTGAAAAAGCAGAAGTACCATCTTGTAGGTAGCCATTCAGCCGTTAAACGATGCAAGTGGTTTTATGAAGCCTTAATCAGTGACAGGTCATGCTATAAGCAGAAGTTTTACGGGATAAAATCGCATCAATGCATCCAGATGTCGCCCGCACTGTTTTATTGTACTCAGCAGTGCCTGTTCTGTTGGAGAGCGCAAAGCGGTGATTTGCAAATCACTTGGGACGAGGTGAAACTGCCAGAGTGGGATTCGGCTGAAGACATAGCAAAAGGCGTTTTAAAAGAGCAAGACAGAATTCTCACAGGGTATAAGGGAAACCCGAAAACTATCCAGCAGAAGTTCAGAGAAGCCCAGAGACCAAGACATGTAGCCATAAGCTTAACTGGAGAACCCACGCTCTATGAACCTCTGGGAGAACTCATCCGCACCTTCCACGCAAAAAGCTTCACAACTTTTCTCGTGTCCAACGGTTCCCTGCCCTCGAAGCTTTCCAAGTTAAGTACAGAGCCTTCGCAGCTGTACGTTTCTGTCTGCGCGCCAAACGAGCACGTTTTTGCCCGCGTGTGCCGTCCTCAACTGCCAGACGCTTGGGCTAAGCTGAATGAGACACTTGCTTTCTTGCCCAGTTTCCGATGCCCCACCGTGATTCGTACAACGCTTGTGAAGGGGCATAATATGGAGGGCGTGGAGGGTTACGCTAAGCTTGTGGAGAAAGCTGATCCAACGTATATCGAGGCTAAAGCGTACATGCATATCGGTTTTTCTGGTTTACGCCTTGGATTTGACTGCATGCCTAGACATAAAGAGGTTAAAGAGTTTGCCCTGCAGCTTGCGGAGAAAACGGGATACGAAATTGTGGATGAGTCGGTTGAAAGCAGAGTTGTGTTACTTAGTAAAAAAGGAAAACCAGTACGGTTCGGTTCTTCTTGAGGTCATGGTGTGTGGCTTGCAAACAATTCATGTTGTTCGTTCTTCTCGGCGAACCTAATAGGCTGTTGATGACTAACGTGAATGGAAGCCTTAAATAGGAATTTTGTGCGAACTTCTTATTTAACCGAGGATTTAATCTGGAGGATGTGATTATGGTAAGTGATGGAAGAGGACGACTGTTTAGAAGAAAAGACGGCAAATACCTAGTCTACTTACCTAAAGACTTAGCGGAAGATAGCATGTTCCCGTTCAAGGGAGCAGACTCCATCTTTGTCAAGGTAAGTTTCAAGCTAGGCGACACCAAACTAGTCGTCGAAAAATGGGAAGGACCAGAAAAGCCAGAAGAGACTGCTTAAAGAAACCTTTAAACAGTTTTTTTACCTTCTATTTTTTTAGGAATACGTAGCCCAAGAGTGTGAACATTTTGCCTTCTCTGAAAACAATGTTAAAAGAAGTAAAGAAAGAACTCACCCAGAAGGAGAAACTCCGCGAAGAAACACATGAGTCCATGCGGAAAATCACCAGTCTTTCTAAACAGGGCATCCTGCTTAGCCACCAAAAACGGCTTGAAGAAGCAAAAAAACAACTTGAAAAAGCCAAAGAACTCATTACAAACCTGAGAGTCATCTCAAAAGAGTATCCCTCGATAATTTATGGCGGCATGTTCAGCGCAGCACTCCAAGAATACGCGGAAGCAAATATTTTCGTAAAGCTCATCGATGAATCCCGATTTGTAAC
>JBGOXQ010000004.1:0-20052 GCA_041479225.1 Bathyarchaeia archaeon | reverse complement strand
CTATTGAATAGACTTCTTCGCCTGTGGAGCAGCCTGGAATCCACACCCTTAGGGGTTGGTTAGATTGACGGCTTTCAATGAGTTCTTGGAAAATTTTTTCTTTTAAAGCCAAGAATGTGTTTGGTTCCCTGAAGAACGCTGTTACGTTTATGAGCATATCGTCAAACAATGCTTGCTGCTCTTCGGGGTGTGTCCGCAGGTACGCAGCGTATTTTTTTGTGTTTTCAATCTTGCTTAAGATCATGCGGCGAGAAATTCGTCGGCTGATCGTGGTCTTCTTGTAGTTGGCAAAGTTAACGCCAGATGAAGCCTGAAGCAAGGTGAATATTTTTTGCATGTCAGTTTCGTTTTCTTCCTGAGGTTTCTGTTCTACCATTTTTTGGCGAGCGACCTCTGGGTGCTTGGCAATGCTATTCAATTCATCGGCTATCTGTTCTGGAGAGAGAACAAAGTGCGCTGTCTCTGCCGTTATGGCACTTTTGGGCATGTCGGGGTACTGGGCTGTCTTCGGGTCTTGAGCGAATGTGATTCCGCCTTCAGCTTGTATAGCTTTTAACCCTTCAGTCCCATCCGTTCCTGTTCCCGAGAGTACGACGCCGATAGCAGTTGTTTTTCGCTCTAACGCTAAGGAATAAAAAAACTCGTCAATAGGTTTCAAAGATATTTTCTTGGGTTGAAGCTTCAGATGACCATCGGCAATTGTTAGGGTTTTTCCTGAAGGAATTACATAAACGTGGTCGGGCTCAACTAGCATGCCATTATCGACTTTGTTAACGGGCATTTTGGTTGACCTCGTGAGAATCTCAGGCAGCATGCTTTCTTGGCCTGGGGCAAGGTGCTGAACGACTACGAAGGCTAAGCCTGTATCTTGAAGCAAGTTTCCAAGCAGTTTTCTTATGGCGTCTAAGCCACCAGCAGAAGCCCCTATTCCTACGATTGGAAAAGCGCGGTTAATTTGGCTTTTAAGAACCGAGTCCGTTTTGGTTCCTAAATTTTCTTCTGCTCTGCTTATCATCGTTCCCTTCAAAAACCATACTCAATAAACTAGTGTTGACAGCAATTCAATAAGACTTTTGGTAGTTGTGATCCTCAAAATTTCTTCAACATCCGCAGAAAAATGGGAAATTCAATTCAAAAAAAATAATGCGCAATCGGTTTCTTTAGATTGGTAAGAATTTTGAAAATTAACTCTGCCGCTCAGTGTTAACCGAATAACTGAATAAAAGTTGAACCACCATTTGCTTCTTTAAATAAGGGAGGGGGGTAGACGATGTGAGCAGTCAGCCGCTGACGCCTAAAGCAGTCAATTATCAGTCTACTCTCAGAGTGAGTCTATAAATAGAGGGGGGTAGGGCCTGTAGAGCAGCAGGAGCCAACGCCATCATATTTTATCCTTTTAGAGATCCATTTCAGAAACCTATAGAAATAGGGTAGCCTATTCGCAATTTTCGCGCTCAATAGCATGTTAAAAACAGGTAGCAACCAGAATCGTCAGTTACTAAGCCAATCTACCCAAAAACTTCAGCAACAAAAAAAAATTAAAAACAACAGCAATAACAATTCATAACAAACTGAAACAAATTTGAGAAACACAGTTGCAAATAACTGAATAAATAAAAAATAGAAAGCATAAAAATATGCTTAAACGAAACTAGTATCTTCGGTCTCTGAACCCGCCGCCGCCACGTCGGTCTCGACCGCCACCATAGCCACCGCCGCTCCCGCCGCCTGGTCGCCCGCCGTAACCACCGCCGCCACGTCGATCACCGTATCCGCCGCCACCCCCACGTCCGCCGCCAAAACCACCGCCGCGTCCGCCTCTGTATGGTCTGCGTTCTTGCTCGTAGGTTTTGCTGGACACGTTGTTCTCAGTGTTGACTTCTACTGCAAGTGGCTCTTTAGCCATTTCGAGTTTGCCGTATTTGCCGATGTTCAGGCGCATATTGCCCTTGAACAATGTGACATAACCGTTCTCAACGCGGATGCTGTCGCCATCGTTGACTTTCTCAATATTATCGTCCCAAAGTGTGAGGTAAACTACGCCGGTTTCATCACCGACTAAAGCATCACTGACTTTGTGTGCTGATCCGTCTCTTCCCATAGGGATTTCGCGGATTTCACTTTTGCTGACAACTTTTGCGGTGACGTTAACTGCTCTGGATTGTGGGGTTAACTCGCCGACTTTGGCTTCAACTGGTTGCCTTTTGTTTTCGAAAAAACCTTCAACTGCCAAACTTGATTCAACCTTGTGTATTTTTAAACAAAAATAGATTGCCAGCAGTTCTTAAGGTTTTTGGTGCAGTAAGCTTTCAGTTTAACTCAGAAAACACAAGCAAACAGCATCGGCAACTTGGAATATGGCGAAAACGAACCATGCAGCCTATAAATGAGACACCGTACTCAGTAGCCATGAAACAGTGGCGAATCATCAGCGCACTAGCAATTGTGTTAGTTATCCTTGTCAGCGGCATAATCATAGCGGCAACAAGCACCAAACAACCAGAAACACCAAAACAGCCAGAAACACCAAAATCCACCTTACCGCAATACACGTACAGCGTAGTTCACACCTACCCGCATGACACAAATGCCTTTACAGAAGGCTTAGCCTACATCGATGGCGAATTGTACGAGAGCACAGGGGGTTATGGCAGCTCCACTCTGCGCAAAGTAGACTTAGAAACAGGGAACATTCTTGAGGAAGTGACGTTGCCAAACCAGTTCTTCGGCGAAGGCATCACCGTGGTCAACAACACAATCATCCAGCTGACGTACAAAGAGCTAATGGGCTTCATCTACGACAAAGCCACCCTCAACCAAATCAGCGACTTCACTTACAGCACTGAAGGCTGGGGACTCACCTTTGACGGCAACCGCCTAATAATGAGCAACGGCACAAGTAACCTCAACTTCCTAGACCCAGAAACACTCCGGAACATCGGGCACGTTGCCGTTCACGACGGAAACGTTTCAGTAACTTTACTCAATGAACTAGAGTACGTGCAGGGGGACGTTTACGCGAACATCTTTATGCAGCAGCGAATAGCAGTAATCGACCCGGAAACGGGGCAGGTTAAAGCATGGATAAACCTAGCTGGACTAGACAATTCTTCGGCGTTGAATGCTGAAAGTGTGCTCAATGGTGTCGCATACGACTCAACAAACGATAGGCTTTTTGTTACAGGTAAAAATTGGCCGCACCTTTATGAAATCAAATTAGTGCCAGTAAATTAGTTTTTGTGATGTCGATGTTCTTAAAAACGCTCAATTTATGGAGAAATATGCATGTTTCTGCAACTAAGCCTATATACTTAAAACTGCATTAAATTATGATGTCGGGACTATTCAAGAAAGAGTAACCAACATGCTTTTTCGTGACAGATTCTGGCAAACAACATGGAAGAACACGGCATGAAACAGAAGAAGCCAACATTAAACGAGCAAATAGCCCTTCTTTCCGCGCAATACAGCGTTTACCCTGCAGAACTTTTCCAAGCTTTAATTCAAGCTAAGAAAAGCACAAAAACTGCATGCGAAGAATTAACCGTGGAATATCGAGGCACCATCGAAAACGAAGCCATATTCCTCATAAAAAAAGACAACAAAGTAGTAGTGCAGTTCCGAGTATCCGAAGACACCCTGCAGAAAAAAGATATAACATTCGAAAACTGGATGAACACCGACAAAATACGCCGAGAAATAGCTAAACAAAACCCGCAGCCGCCACAATCAAAACAAATCAGAGACCTACGACACGGAATGAAAAAAATCAACCTGAAAGCCACAATCCTGGAAACACCCAAACCACAAATGGTCCGCACACAATACGGAAACACCGTCAGCATGGCCAACGTCCAAATCGAAGATGAAACAGGAAAAATAAAACTCTGTCTCTGGGACCATCAATTAGACACGGTCAAGGCAGGAGACATCGTACAAATAAACGGTGCATCAGTTGCGACATTCAAGGGAGAACGGCAGTTGCGAATCGGAAAAACAGGAACAATTGCGACGCAGCAGCAGAATCAGGCACCAAAAATAAAAGCAACAACCTAAGCAGCACGCATTATTTGGAAAGCATAAAGAGCCCAACATCAGCAAAAACGTTGGGCAAAAACCTAACCTTACGGTTCCCAGCAACAAAAGCCGCACACTCAATATAGAGACCTCGTTTTTGACAGTACTGTTTGAAGTCAGCTATACTCAGAAAATGCAGGTTAGGCGTGTCATACCACTCATATGGCAACGAAGCTGTAACGGGCACTTTTCCTTTGAAGAAGATTTGGAACCTGTCCGTTATATAGCAGAAATTGGGAAACCCCACGATGACTTTTTTGCCAACGCGCAAAGCCTCTTTCAAAACGAAGTCAGGTTTCTTCACTTGCTGAAACGTCTGATTCAAGATGACGTAGTCGAAACTCTTGTCAGCATATTCAGACAAACCAGTGTCGATGTCTTCTTGGAACACGCTTAAACCCGCCGCAACGCACTGGTGGATTGCTTGCTCGCTGAGCTCTATGCCCTGTGCATGCACCTGCTTCTGATTGACCAGCAAGGATAGCAGTTCGCCGTCGCCGCAGCCCAAATCCAGCACAGAAGCTCCGTTTTCAATCCAGCTCGAAATAATCTCATGCTGAATCTTACTTGCCGGTGCGTTCATGCTATGTCACCGTTTCCGTTTCGATTTGAAACTGTCTTGAGGAAGTGTTTGATGAGTTGTGTTTCCTGTTCAGTCTCCAGCAGAAACGCGTCGTGCCCATAAGCGCTGTTTATTTCGCAGTAGCTTGCATCCACTCCTGCCAGTTTGCAGGCTTTCACAATCTCTTGGCTTTGGTACGCGGGATAAAGCCAGTCAGACTTGAACGCTAACACGAGCACTTTTGCCTTCAAGCCTTTGAAGACACTGCCGAGGCTGTGCCCGTTCAAGATGTTGAAGTAGTCAATAGCTTTCGTTATGTACAGGTAACTGTTGGCGTCGAACCGTTTGACGAAGTTGTCGCCGTGGTACCGCAAGTACCCTTCCACCTCAAATTCTGCACTGAACTTGAATGGCTCTTTTTCGAGTTTGGTGCGTCTGCCGAATTTCTCCGCCATCGACGCATCGCTCATGTACGTGATGTGCCCAATCATGCGCGCTACTGCCAAGCCTTTCGCTGGGACTTTGGAACCGTAGTAGTTGCCGCTTTTCCAGTTGGGATCAGCCATAATCGCTTGCCTGCCGACCTCGTTGAAGGCAATTTGCTGCGGCGTATGCTTCAACGTAGTAGCAACGGGGATGGCGGACTGTATTCGCTCAGGATAAGAGACCATCCATTGCAGAACCTGCATGCCCCCCATTGAGCCTCCAACCACAGTCAAGAGCTTATCTATACCCAAGTGGTCAATGAGCTGTCGCTGCGCGGTAACCATGTCGCCGATTGTGACTAAAGGAAAATCCAAAGCGTAAGGCTTGCCAGTCAGCGGGTTAACCGAAGAGGGACCTATGGAGCCTCTGCACCCGCCTAAAACGTTACTGCAGATAACGAAGTACTTGTCTGTGTCAATGCCTTTTCCAGGACCAATCAGATTATCCCACCATCCTGCAGCGGCGTCATCTTTGCTCAAGCCAGCGGCGTGCGCGTCGCCAGTGAGGGCATGTGCAATGAGGACGGCGTTTGATTTTTGCTCGTTAAGCTTACCGTACGTTTCGTAAGCAAGCGTCGCTGGACCCAGCCGTTCGCCAGACTCCAAAGCCAATTCGTTCGGCGGGTATCCGAAAGTATGGTATTTCGGTTCAACGTTTTCCAGGTTTCTTAACTTTTTAGCCTCCAATAAAGTGAGGTGAGAAGTTCTCACCGTTTCGCCGACGCCTTCAACGCTTGTTCTATGTCTTCAATGATGTCTTCTGCGTCCTCGATGCCGATTGACAAGCGAATGTAGTCTTCTGTCACGCCAGTCGTTGCCTGCTCTGCTTTGGTTAACTGCTGGTGCGTTGTTGAGGCTGGATGTATGACGAGGCTTTTGGCGTCGCCGATGTTTGCCAGATGCGAGAGCAGTTTCACGGATTCGATGAATTTTTTGCCTGCCTCTAAGCCGCCTTTTATGCCGAAGCCAACGAGTCCGCCGTATCCGCTTTTCAGGTATTTCGCGGCTACTTTGTGGTTGGGATTATCGGGTAAACCTGGATAGTTTACCCAGTTCACTGATGGGTGGTTTTTCAGGAAGGTGGCGACTTTCGAAGCGTTTTCCGAGTGCTTCCGTTGCCGAAGCGGAAGTGTTTCCAAGCCTTGCAGGAACAGGAAAGAGTTAAACGGACTTAAAGCGGGTCCCAAATCTCGCAGAAGCTGCACGCGCGCTTTAAAGACGAACGCAACATTTCCTAACCCTGGAAAGTTCCCGAAGGCGTCCCAGTATTTGACGCCGTGGTAGCTTGGGTCGGGTTCTGTGAATTCGGGGAATTTGCCGTTGTTCCACTTGAACTTGCCACTGTCAACTATTACGCCGCCTATGCTGGTTCCGTGTCCGCCGATGTACTTGGTGGCTGACGCAACTGTTATGTCTGCGTCGTAGTCAATTGGTCTAACTAAGCCGACCCCGACAGTGTTGTCAACAACA
Organism: Bathyarchaeia archaeon; assembly: GCA_041479225.1. Lineage (GTDB taxonomy): Archaea > Thermoproteota > Bathyarchaeia > Bathyarchaeales > Bathycorpusculaceae > JADGNF01. Next base: position 13,458 of record JBGOXQ010000004.1, on the reverse strand, counting down.
AAGGGAATACCTGCCTCATGTGCTATTTGTGCGATGGCTTCGAAGTCAGGCACATCCAGCTTGGGGTTGCCGATGGTTTCGGCGTAAACGGCGCGCGTCTTAGGCGTTATGGCTTTTTTGAATTCGCTGGGTTTCTGGGAGTCAACGAATTTGGCTGTTCTGCCCAGCTTTGGAAACGTGTAATGGAGCAGTTGGTAGGTTCCGCCGTAGAGGTTGTTGGCGGCTACGATTTCGTCACCTACCTGCGTAATCGTGAGGAGCGCTATGGTTTCGGCTGCTTGTCCTGAAGCCACGGCTAACGCGCCTGTGCCCCCTTCGATAGCGGCTATTCTACGCTCGAAAACGTCAGTTGTTGGATTCATCATTCGCGTGTAAATGTTCCCAAGTTCTTTAAGAGCGAAAAGATTCGCTGCATGGTCAGTGTTTTTGAAGACGTATGAAGCCGTCTGATAAATCGGAACTGCCCTCGCCCCAGTAGCGGGGTCAGGAGTTTCCTGTCCAACATGGACGGCTAATGTGTCTAATTTTCTGTTCACCATTTTTATGCACCTTGTTTTGGTTGTTAGACAACATCATTGGATAACGGCGTTATATGCCTTTTTGCGTGTTTTATTCCAAAAAGAATATTTAACCAACGCGGCATAATTAAGCTATGTTTCCCTCACTCGAAGACATCGGCAAGAAAAGAAGACAACTGGGCTTAAAGCAGGCTGAACTGGCAAAAATGGCTGGAGTTAGCCAGTCCTTAATCGCGAAGCTAGAGTCGGGAAAAATTGATTCTTCGTATACGAAGGTGAAAACCATCTTTGACGTTCTGGAACGGATAGAGGCAAAAACGAAAATTCAAGCGGGAAGAGTCTTCAACAATAAAGTTTTAGGCGTCCAGAAAAGCGAGCCCGTTTCAAAAGTTGTGCGGTTGATGAAAGACCATGGGTACTCTCAGATTCCAGTGTTTGATGGAAAACAATCTGTAGGTAGCATTTCCGAAAAAACCATCTTACGCCAGATTCTCGACGGAAAAGATCTGACTCAAGTTTCGGAGTTGCCTACGGGAGAAATCATGGAGGAAGCTTTCCCCCAGGTTAGCGAGGAAGCGCCTTTATCATTGATCTCCAGCCTCCTCCAGACATACTCAGCTGTCCTCATGTCAAAAAGGGGGAAAGTCACGAGCATAGTTACCAAAGCAGACCTGCTGAAAATGCTCTAGCCTAAGGCTAACTAACCAGATGTTTACTGTTTGAAGGACCGAAGTGCAAAAGCAGACCAAATTTCTTAAGTATAAGTGTGTTATAATTACCCAATTAATGTCAATATCATGCGAAGTCGTAGCACGCCACATCCTGCCCTTGTATAGATCATTCGTTGCAAAGGAACTCATCAAAAACCACAACCTCACCCAGAACGAAGCAGCCAAAAAACTCGGAACAACCCAAGCAGCAATAAGCCAATACGTCAACAGCAAACGCGGAGTCAAAGGTGTACCCAACTACGCAGAAATCGAGCCGCTGGTGCAGATTGCTGCGGCTAAAGTTGCCAAACGCATGTTAACCTTGGATTTGAGTCCGCAAGAATTCAGCGAAAGCTTCTGTGATCTCTGCATCTCGCTGCGCAAAACCAAAAAAATCTAGAAGAAAAGATTACTCGCTCATATGCGAGTTTATGTCACAAATTATTTCTTTCGCCCTGTCCACTCGTACCTTTCGTTCTTTAACCATTTGCTCAGCCACAAGGTCAATAAGCATGCCCGTTGCGCCTGCCTGCACAGCTATGTTTCTTGCGTGAAGCGACATGTGACCCCGCTGAATGCCCTCATGCGCCAAAGCCCTCAGGGCGCCAAGGTTCTGAGCTAACCCAACTGCCGCAAGAACTTCAGCAAACTCGTTAGCCGATTTTACGCCGAGAATTTTCATCGCAACCCTTGCTGTCGGATGTGTTTTCACCGCGCCGCCGATGAGCCCCACAGCCATAGGTAACTCGATTGAGCCGACTAAGTCGCCGTTCGCGTTTTTCTCCCACATCGACAGTGTAGTGTAATCGCCGTTTCGTGCGGCGTAAGCGTGTGCTCCAGCTTCAATGGCTCTGTGGTCATTTCCAGTGGCAAGAACTGCTGCGATGATACCGTTGAGGGCACCTTTGTTGTGTGTAGCTCCGCGGTATGGGTCTGCTTCTGCGAATGCGCTTGCGTTAACTATGCCTTCCACAACTTCTTCGCCGCCTACGGATTCCTTGGACACAGTGCACCAGGCTCTGGCTAATCGTTTCACGGCAAGATTCGAGATTATCCGGAGAACCACACGTCCACCCGTCAAGTTCTCTATAAGCGGCGCTATGGCTTCCGCCATTGTGTTAACGGCGTTTGCGCCCATGGCGTCACGGCAATCCACATGCAACTCAACAATGAGCATGGCACCTTGGGTGGTCTGGATGACTCTCGCTTCTATGTCTTTGGCTCCTCCGCCTACCGAGTTCAAAACTGGGTCTTGGTCGTTTGCTTTCTTGAGCATTTCTGTTTTGGCTTCGAGGACGCGCAGTCTCGCGGCATATGGGTCTTTGATGTTGATGGTTTGGATTTGTCCAATCATAATTGGCGGCGTGCTGCTGGTGTGGAAGCCTCCGCTTTCGCGAACCATTTTTGCAGCGTAGCTTGCCGCAGCCACTACTGAAGGCTCTTCGATAGCCATGGGGACTAAGTAGTCCTTGTTATTGATTAGAAAATTCACGCCAATGCCCAAGGGTACAGGGAAGGCGCCAACCACGTTTTCTATCATGCGGTCAGCTGTATCCAGCGGCAACGCGCCTGTATTCTGCAGCACAGCGCATTCTTCCTCGGTTAAGTCCGCAAACTCTTTCACTTTTGCTAAGCGCTCTTTTGGGGTGAGTTTGTAGAATCCTGATATGGCGGATGATTTGGTCATGTGTGCACCAGACTTCTACAATTGCAGGATGCGCTTTTAAGTCTTAACGTTAACCAGCTTAAGAAAACGTTGACTGATAACTCTTACACGGCATGGCTACCGCGGGAATACCGAGTCGCTTATTAATCTCTTTAGCCAGTGCTTCTCCGTGTCCTCCTCCATGATTCTCCGTAATCACATGTTTAGGCGAGGCTTGCCGCACGTACTCAATTAACCCGTTGAAGTCCGAGTGGTCGCTTAATGCAATAACGTATTCTTTTTCGCTGATGCGCCTGCATGGGGAACGGAATTCCCAGCCGCTAACGCAGATTCGCGAGTTATCTAAACCGACGCTGCCTCGCTGATTCATGTGGTAGAAGGCGACGCATGGCAGGTTCTCGTCGAGCAGTTGTTTGCCTTCTTTTTCATGCGACTGAGTTAAGCAGCCTAAGCGCATGCCGTGGCGTTCCCCTACTTTGGAGATGTGGTACACTTTTTCAGGCATTACAAATGGCACGGTAACATCGGCGTCGTGAAGTATCTGCATGACTTCCTGCAGTTTCCCATGATAGCCGAAAACGTATACTGCTCCATCTTTGAGGCGTTCCTCCACCAACTGCACAAGTAGTTTTTTCACGTCCACGTTGAAGTTGCGTCTGCACATAGGGCTGCCATATGTAGATTCAACAACGAGTGTATCCACTTCCAAAACAGGTGTCCCATCAAGTTTGAAGTCTCCTGTCCAGCCTACTTTCTCGCCGTCTGCTGACTCCACCAGAACCTGAGCCGCGCCCAAAATGTGCTCTGCCTTCAACAGGGTTATATGTTCGCCGTCGAAACGTAGCGATTTGCCGTACTGCATGGTTTTGATGTTTTTTGCTTTGTCGCCGAGCGGTCCCTCAAGTACTTCGATGAGGTCGCGTGTGGCTTCGGTCATGAGTACTTTCTGGCACTCGCGCAGGCTCCATCTTAAGCCGCCCGTGTGGTCAGCATGTGCATGCGTAACCACTCTTAAAGGTCTCTTTTCATGGTACGCGTCACAGGCAACCGAGTTACCTAACAGAACCGCTCCACGTGACGTAACACTGGCTTTCTCTTTCAATAATTCACTCTCAAGGTCTGCTTGTCCTAGGCGCAAGCCAGTCAATAAGCATCTGCGGATCATCACATTCTACAGTAACCGTTATGGGTCCAAGCGGAGATTCTGCAACAGCTTCCGAAAAGGAAACGTGCCCCGCAAACGCCACCTGCTTATTCAAGCAGAAGCGGAGGATACTGCCGTTTAAGCTGTGAAACAGGGCTTTTCTGGAAGCGTCACGGATGTGGTCCCTGCGAAGTATATTCCGCAGAGTAGATAACGTTTCCAAACCGTTGGCTTCGGCTGTTAGAACGCTTCCTTTGTGGCTGGGAGTTATTTGTGTGGGTATGTCGCCGAAGAGTTCCCAGATTGCTTTCTTGACTTTTTCTTCAGATTCCGTTGGTTTTACTTCAACTTCGACACGTACTATTACTTTGTCCATTTCTCTTCAACTCCCTTCAAGGTTTCCTTAACCTTCGCCTTCGCTGCATCAACGCTTTCCTCGTTGATTATCATGAATTGTGCCATGGCGATAGCGTTTCCAATGCCCACGCCTAATTCACGAGTGTCCCTTTCATGGAACAGTTCCCAATTTTTCGGGTCGTCGCTTCGTCCGCGGCTGAAAAGCCTTTTGAACCGTGTTTCAGGCGAAGAGTGAACAGCCACAAGAGTGAACTTCGCAAAGTGTTCTTTGAAGATGTTTGCTTCGTGCAGGCTACGTATGCCCTCCACGATTACCTTGGCGCTTTTTGCTTGCTCTATTTTGGGAATGCATTTCTCCGCGATAACGTAGTCGCCGCCTTCCGCTCGCAGTTCAAGCATGACTTTCCCCACGTTTTTCGGCGTCAACTCTAATCCACGTTTTTGGGTTTCTTCCCTCACTACATCGCCCATGACCACGACAGCGTAGCCTTCCTGCTGCGCTGTTTCAACAACCACGAGAGATTTGCCTGAGCCAGGCATTCCAGTTAAACCGATTACTATTTTGTCAGCGTTCATGTCCGCACACTTTTTCGTTTTTTACACTATCAGCATTCAGAACTAAAAAGGATTTGCGAAGCGGACCGCCAAAGTTAACTTGCTCGTGAGTTACCTGCGAAGACCAAGTATAGCTCTGAGCTTAACTAAAGCTCTCTCCGATGCTTCAGGGTCTGGAAACTCTAGGTCCTCTTCAACTGGCTCTGCACCAGAAAAGAGACACAAAGCTTCAATTCCTCTCTGCTTGGATGCGCCAAAAACCAGTCCTGAAAAACCCATAAAAGGACCTTTATACTCTACGCCGACGTCGTATTTCTCTTTCAATTCGCGAATTAATTCAAGGTTAGTAGCAGCACAACAGACTTTCTTGTCTTTTGAACCGTAACCCGCAACCACAATAATTCGCTTAACATGCATTTCGCTCAGCAGGTCCACAACCTTTGTCGCCACATCATACTGACCTTGAAAGTTTGCATGATAACCTTTTACCAAAATTAAAGGTGGATTAGAACCAGCAAAGAACTGAGCTTTAGGTAAGTCTGCACTTCCGAATTCTACGATGACTCCGCCTATTCCGGGCAAAGCAGGATCTGCCGCGTATGATGGTCTAGTTTCGTGAATTGAGGGAAAATGAGTTGAATACAACTCTGCTATCAGCGTAGCTTCTGTTTCGGCAACAAGTTTCTCCACCGCGACTTTACCGACTGAACGCAACCCAGGCGAACCCACAACTGCCACTGGCTCATTCAAATCGATTGAAGCGTATTTTTTTATCCAAACTGCTTTTTCCATCAGCGCTTCCTCAATTAGGTGACGTAGCTGGGCTTTTTAGCAGCCGCCGTCATTTCTTGTCGCACGCGCCGTTCAATCTCAACTAGTTTGGCGATAGCTTCATCCATTTGGACTACTTGTTTCTCCATGGGCTCCATGTTTACTTTTAGTTTCAAGAAGGAGGTCAGGACGTTTAGTGCTGCTTTGGCTGCTCGGGGGTCAATCACATATTCGCCTGTTGGGGTTTGGTATCCGTGGGTTTCCGCTAGCAAACAAACACCGTCTATGTTTTTCTTCTTGGCAAGACCCAGAATTATGCCGTTTTCTCCGCCGATGATGCCGTGGTCTAAAGGCAGTACTCCAAGTGTCTTGGCTTCTTCAAGCAGCGCCGCAGTGGTTGCTGTGCAGAAGACGTTAGGGGTTTCAAATTCCCTATCCGTTACCAAAGCGGCGACGGAGTAGACTCTTTTCACGCCTTTGCCGATAGCCCAATCCAGAATGGCATCGGCTATTTCGTATTGACCTTCAGGAGAATACGCCTGTGAATTACCTGAGAGAAACACAATATCACGCTCTGGACTCTCGTTAAAATGATACAATTCGTTTCGGAGCAACTCAACAAGCCCATCCTCCTTGATTATGACGTAGGGCGGAAAATGTTTAGAGTAAACCTCGCCAATCATTTCGGCTTTGAGTTGCGTAACAAGGTAGTCGATGGATAATTTTCCGATGTAAGCCGTACCAGGCAGTCCACAGACAAGAACCAGATGGCCGGGCGTAATCTCTTTAAGAATTTTAAGGTCGACATTCATGGTAAGACCAACTGTCTCATCAGCAGATTAAGTTTTTGACTAAGATGAACCTTTTGTTTGCGCATACTCTGTCTCCATTATGCAAATGCAAATCCAACGAGTTGCGAAAGCCCACCGTCATATTTGGATCCTATTAGTCAAACTATGCAGAAAAGGGGGAGGGGGGTAGGTAACTGCGCGCTGAAGCATGAAATACTAAGGGGGGTAGGGTCCGCTATTCGCGTTTTTCCGCATCAATAGCATGTTGAAAAAGTCACAAACAAAAATTAGGAGACAAAGCTAAAAAGCATTTATGAAGGAAACACGTAGAAAGTAGTTCAGAGGAAAATGGAATGTCCGAGTTCGTGAGAGCCTTCTTAGCCTTCGAAATAGACAACCCCGATGTAAAGAAAAAACTCATCGAGACCCAGAAGCTTTCGATTCAAACAGGAGCCGACCTAAAACTTGTGGAACCCGATAACATCCACATAACCGTCCGCTTTCTCGGCGACATCACGCTGAAAATAGCCGACAAAGTTTTCGAAGAAATGAAAAAAGTCCAGTTTATCCCTTTGAACGTGCACATTAACGGGTTAGGTGTCTTTCCAAGTTTAAGTTACCCACGTGTGCTGTGGGCGGGCATCGCGGAAGGCGCGGAACAGCTCAAAAACGTCTTCACGCAGCTGGAGCCTCGATTGCAGGGGATAGGTTTTCAGCCAGACCCCAAAGGCTTTAGTCCACACTTAACGATTGCTCGCGTGCGGTCCGCCACAAACAAGGCGCAGCTAGCCGAGTTCGTCACCAAGAACGCCAAGCACGACTTTGGAATAGTGAAGGCAAAGTGCCTGAGGCTGAAGCAAAGTGAGTTAACGCCAAATGGACCCATTTATTCAACCCTAAAAGAGTTTTGCACAGAAAAACAGTAGCGAAAAGGAAATCGTCATGCAGGAAAAAATCGACCAAGTAATCCGCGAGATTTTGAAGAAAATCACACCGACCGCAGCTGAACGGTTGAAAATGGAAACGTTAGCCAAAGAACTCGTGCGCAAGGTCTCTTCGGCATGCGAAGAATTCGGCGTCAAAGCCGTCGTGGGCGTCGAAGGTTCCTTGGCGAAAGACACTTGGCTGAAGGAAGACCCAGACGTTGATGTTTTCATGCGATTACCCACCTCGGTTCCGCGCAAGTCTTTAGGCGAGATAAGCATCAAAATTGCTCGAAAAGCAACGGAAGGCTCAGTTCAGGTTGAGCGGTTCGCTGAGCACCCCTACTTGGAAGCGTTCGTGGGCAGCACGAGAGTAAACATAGTGCCATGCTACGACTCCAAGCCTGGAGATTGGTTAAGCGCCACTGACCGCACACCCTACCACACGAATTACATCAACAAGCACTTAAACTCGAATCAACGCGGCGAAGTCCGTCTGCTGAAGAAGTTCATGAAAGGCATCAACGTCTACGGTGCCGAAATAAAGGTAGGTGGCTTCAGTGGCTACCTTTGCGAGCTTCTCACGCTACATTACGGGACGTTTACTGGGAATCTGCGGGCGTTTGCCCAGCACATTCCGCGGCGGGTCATAGACATTGAAGGTTACTACGAGCATAGAGAACGAGAATTGGAACTCCTCTTCCCAGAACCATTAGTCATAGTTGACCCTGTCGATAAAGGAAGAAACGTCGCTTCCGCCGTCCAACCCAAGAAACTTCATGAATTCGTAGCTGCAAGCAGAGAATTCCTCAAAACGCCTGACGAAGAGTTTTTTTATCCGCTGAAAACCACGGTACTGAATTCTGAAGGGCTGAAGTCAGCTTTGGAAAATCGGGGTTCCGCACTTGTTTTTCTTTCTTTCGACAAATTAGAAGCTGTGCCGGATGTGCTGTGGGGTCAATTGCACAGGACAAGGAGGTCGTTGAGGAAAATGTTTGAGCTTAACGACTTTGAAGTTTTGAGGGATGCCGTTTGGACTGATGAAAAAACGCTTACATTATTTATGTTTGAGCTTAACCAGCCTGTTCTGCCACTTGCCAAGAAGCATTTGGGTCCTCCTCTGGAGCGGGAAAAAGAATGCAACAGCTTCCTAGCGAAGTACACACAAAATGCCGAGGTAATTGCGGGACCTTTCATCGATGAGGGACGGTGGATTGTGGAGGTTCCGCGGAAGTTCACTGACGCCGTTGTGTTGCTCAAAGCTAAGGTCAAAGGGGGCGGCAGAGACATCGGAGTTGCCGATTTGATTGCTCAGGCTTTCCGCAAGAATTTTAGCGTATTTGTTAGCAGCGAAGTGATTGGAGTTTACCTGAGTAACGTGAAGTTTGCTGAGTTTTTGACTGATTTTCTTTTGGGCAAACCTTTCTGGCTAAGAAACGAGGAAAGTTCAGGGTGAAAAGTGCCTTCAATTTCATGGAAACGGGTTTTCTAAAATGTTATTCCTGCACGTTTCACGTAGTGAACAATAATATCCGCGAGCACTGCACACACTACTGCCTGCAATGCTAGATTCGCTATAATTGGTATGACAATGCTCCAAGTTGCTGCGGGGGATGTTCCGTTGAACATTGTAAACCAAATATAATCTGTCACTATGACGTAGGGTGCCTGGATAACCCAAGCCAACAGACAAGCAAATACAGGTCTCACTCTTTTAGCAAGTAATCCAGTAGCAAGGCCCAGGATGGCTATGCCGCCGATGATGAAAGGGATTCTTGTTATACCCATGTATAAGCTTCCAACTTCGCCGCTTACCAATCCTGCCCATGGACCTGCTAAGAGTCCACAGAGGAAAACTCCGAGTTGGAAAAAGTGAAATGATGTGGTGAAGCCTGCCAATGGAATTGGAATGGCAAGTGGGGGAATTGACAGGACGTTGGCTAAGGCTGCCATGAGGGCGGTGAATGCTATGGTTTTTGCCTTGACCATTCGTGATTTCCTCTTCTTAAAACAATGATATCTAAGCCTTTGGGCACGCATATAAAAGATATGGGAATGAAGAAACAAGAATAGGAAATGGCTGGTTGAGAAGAAACGCTTGCGGTGAGTCTTTCGAAGACCTGCAGCTTTCTTTATTGTGCTGAAGATGGGAAAGCTATTTTACCCTTAACCCGAAGAGTAGTAGCGGATGTTTCGAGCGTGAATTTTGATGCGGAGAAGCAAATATCTCCAGAACCCCGTTGAACACATGCGGATAAATGCGCCTCTTACTGTGGACCAGTTGATGCAGCAGTTTAAGAACTCAGGTTCTTTTGGTGCGGGGCGGCTTTCCGCGGCGTGTGATGTTTACGAGAAAATGCTCCGCGACAAGGACTGCACGGTGTTTCTGGCGTTGTCTGGTGCTGTGGTTCCTGCTGGGTTGCGTTTGGTTATCAGTGATTTGATTCGCCGAAGGCTAATCGATGTCTTAGTTTGCACTGGTGCGGCTATGGTTCATGACGCTATAGAAGCTGTGGGCGGAAGACATTACAAGGGCAGCTGGCTTGATGACGACCATGAATTATACAAGTACCATATTTTCCGCATCTACGACGTGCTTGTGCCTGAAGAAGCGTATGTGCGGTTGGATTACAAGCTTGCGGAGCTTTATGGTCAAATCGCGGACGAACGCAAAGGAGAATGCCTTTCATCTCGCGAATTCGCTTGGGAACTGGGCAAGCGTTTGGATGATGAGGGTTCGATTTTGCGGTCGGCGTATGAGATGGATGTGCCTGTTTTTATGCCTGCAGTGCGGGATTCAGAGTTCGGTTTCATTCATTGGCTGCACAGTTCGCAGCAGGGTCGCAAGAACGTTTTGAACGTTGATGCTTTCAAGGAAGTGCCTGAAATCTGCGGTATCTGCGCGGATTCGCCTAAGAATGGCGTGGTTGTGTTGGGTGGGGGTGTGCCGCGGAATACGGTGCAGAGTGCTGCGTTGGCTTCTAAGAAGGGCTTGGATTATGCGGTTGTGGTTACGATGGATAGGCCTGAAACTGGTGGGTTGTCTGGGTCTACGTTGAAGGAGACGATTAGCTGGGGCAAAGTCAAAGGTGAAGCAGACAGCGTCATGGTTATTGGAGATATCATGGTTATTTTTCCGTTGATGGTGGCTTCGGCTACTGAACGGTTAGGCAAGGAATTCACGCGCACCAAACGGGTTACGGTGGGGCCAAAATGAAAAGCAAAAATAACGGAGAAAGGTTCTGCGGGAACTGTGACAGTCACAACTGCTATGAATACCCAAGCAGAGTGTTCTGCTCGACACGTCATGCAAGAAGTGAAGACCCAATTGTGGACACTTTGGACTGTTGCGGCAGCTGGAATCTGGTTAGCCAAGAATGCTATTGCGTGCGGGAAGCCCAGAAACAGAAAGCCAAACGCTAAGCCTTCGTTGGGAACTATTGCTCGGAGCAGTCTATAGCCCCCTTTTATATAGAATCTGCATTGAGGCTGAAGGTTAGGTTTGCGCTTGTCTGCTCTGAGGAGCCTATCCCCCCTTATTTATACACTCATCACGTGCAGAGGTTGAATGTTGGGTTCTTGCGTGTTTGCCTATCGGAGCAAGAGATTAGGCAGTAGTTGCATAAGGGTCGCCATGTTTCTTGGATGTTTATGTATCGCTCTTGTGAGAAACGTGGATAGATAGTTTACAATTTGTAAATCTTGCCCTTGAAAATATTGGCTGTTTGATGTGCAAAAAGTGGGCTCCATCCAATCTGCATAAGCCAACGCCGCATCCTTATTTGTGAACCCGAGCTTGGCACAAGAGTTTTTGCAAATCCAACTGCTTGAGCTTGCCGTTTCTCAATATCTGACTGCAACTTTGATTCGTAACGTCTGAATGCTTCCTCGGGTGTATTATTTTTCTGGAATTCTTCTGCCAACATCCAAGATTCAAGCATCGCCATCGAAGAGCCTTGAGCAGCCGTAAGAGTTAGACATGCACAGGCATCACCGACCAATCCAACCCTCCCATTGCTCCAATGTGGCAATCGGATTTGTTTAAGAACATCAAAAAGAGCTATCTCTTCAGCTGAAACATTTTGAATTGCATCTTGAAGAATCCATCGAGAACCCTTATACACGTTTAACAAGACATTTTTGGCATCTTTGAGGGGGATTCTGTTTTTCTCGAGATAACGAAAAACCAGTATCGCCTGCATTGCTTTGTCGGAAATCGGGTATAATGTTGCCTCGCGGTTAGGTTCCTGGTAAACCGTTATGCTATTGCGGACATCTTCATTGAGAGGCAGTTGGAACGTCGCAACGGCAAACCCCAAAAAACGGCTAAAATTGTTCTCTTCGCCAAAAACTAATTCTCGAACGCGCGAATGAACGCCATCTGCTCCAACGACAACATCGAAAGTGCCTTCCGCTCCGTTTTGAAACTTCACGTTTACCGCGCGGTCAGATTCTTCTAGAGCCACAATAGATGTGTTATACTGGATTTGAACGGGGTCTTTTCTGACTTTTTCAAGAAGAATGCGCTCCAAGTCTGAACGTCTTATGCAGGTATATTCTCCTCCGAACCCTTTTATGACTCGGTGAATAGGTACAGATACATACGGTTTGCCCGAAGCATCCACGTACTTGAAGCTTTCAATTGGATAACGGATTTCTCTAATTTGGTCAAGAACACCCATTCTTTCTGCTACTTTCCATCCGTTCCCATAAAAGAACATCATGTACCCTTCAGGGCGAACCATTGGCGCTTTCTCTGCAACGGTAACTTCCCACCTGTTGGTCGCCATGAAATGTGCCAGAGTTAACCCAGCAATTCCGCCGCCTGAAATAAGCACACGTTTCATGTACGCGATTAAGCATAGTTGGAATATAAAAACAGCAACGATGCGCTCAGCAGAAGCGTGGGCGTTAAAGGTTGAAAAGCCTAGTTAAAGTTATTACTTAGGACTTTATGGTTTAGTTGCATCTGCGGAGCCCGGTGGTGTAGTGGTCAAGCATAGGGGCCTCTGGAGCCCTTGACAAGAGTTCGAATCTCTTCCGGGCTACCACTCGTGGCAAAAATTATTTTATTATCACAGTATACTTGAAATTCTTGAAGTGCCCATCTGAGAATTCAATTCCAACTCGCGAATCCGTCATTTTTCTACTCATGTGCCTTTAACTCGTCTTCAGCGGTGAATGGACCCATCCCCTTCAAGATGCCGAAGCCGTCTTTTCGGCATTTCTTAACAGTAATTTCCACGTACATATTTTCTTTTATTTGCTGAGTCTCCACCAGCTTCTTAGGTAGGGTGACTACGATGGACCCGCCGACTTTTCGGGTCTTAGTTAAGCATCCAGGCATATCATTCACTGTTATATCAATTATACCTTTGTTAGACTTAACATTTTCTGAGATGGTGCAGTGCTCAAGCGTAAGGCCTCTGGAGCCCTTGACAAGAGTTCCAATGTCTTCCGCCTGCCACTAAAAAATTATGTCTTCTTTGTTTGTGGTGCATTTGTAGGGCAATTTCTTTCGGGTTTTTGGGGTTGTGCCAAAATGTAAGAAGAAAAATCTTCCTGCAGAGGCTCATCCGATGTCAACGGGTTCCGACCTTCGTTTCATCCCACATTTGGTGCACTTTTCCTCCAGAGGGTACCTGCTGATTTTGCGATCATACTTGATTGGACCTTCAGGGTCGGGATACCTCGTTGGCGATTCTGCTAAACTTTCCCTCTTTATTGGAGTAAATTCGTGAGTATGTTTCTTTAGTTTTTCCAAAAGTCTGGAGTTGTCTCCAAGCTGAGTCTTGAGCATCTCGAATCGAGATAATTGATCCGTATCAAAATTTTCTACTTGAGGCTGAATTTCTTTTAGCCTAGCCAGAGATGTTTTCAGTTGATTTACTTGGGCTGCTGCTTCCGCTATGGGCTCGTACTTGCTGATGGTTTTGTTAATAGTTTTAATATCAGCCGATATTAGTAGCTGGCACTCTTTGATTTGGGCGTAACTGTTTACTGCTTTGGTTATGTTGCTGTTT
>JBGOXQ010000003.1:0-20185 GCA_041479225.1 Bathyarchaeia archaeon | reverse complement strand
ATTTCCATAACAATCACTGGCTCAAACCATACATCCGCCACAAGCAAAGACTGCACCCGCGAATGCTTCCGCGGAATCTCGTGTTTCCTCAACATTTCAGGTAACGAAGCCACATCCTTATCTGTGAAACCCGTTCCACACTTAGTTACTGTTTCAAAAACATCCAATTTCTTGTTATACGTGGCCATAAGCAGCGCTCCGTAGGCTCCTGCACGTTTGCCTCTCCCGTGAAAAGCACCCACAACCACAAGGTCTACAGTGTCCGTCATTTCACTCTTATAATCCCGCTTGTATTTTATCCAAAGCCAGCCTCTTGAGCCTGCTTGATACACGGATTCTTTCCCCATGGCTTTACACATTAAGCCCTCACAGCCATCCTCTATGGCTTCCTCAAAAAAAGCTTCTAACTGCTTTACGTTTGATGCGACTACGTGCTTGGCTAGGGTGATTCGGTTGCTTTTGGCTATGGCTTTTTCTAGGGCTTTGCGCCTGATTGGGTATGGTTCCTGCGTGTAATCTTTGCCGTCAACGTAAAGCGCGTCAAACATGAACAGCGAAACAGGATACTGGTTAATTGCCTCCTCAATTCCGTACTTACGCCTCCGATGCATAAGCTCTTGGAATGGGCGCATCTCGCCTGTTTCCAAATCCATGGCGACGCATTCGCCCTCTAAAATCGCCTCTTCAGCAGAGACACGTTCTTTGATGAGGTCAACGGCGTCGGGGTATTGGTCGCTGATGTTTTCCAAACGCCTGGAGTACAGGATGACTTTGTTTCCTTTCTTGTGCATTTGCACGCGTTCGCCGTCGTACTTGTACTCGGCTACGCATTTTCCGCCCAGTTTATCTAAGATTTCTTCGGGTGATGCTAAACGTTCCGCAAGCATGGGTCTGATGGGTTCGAAAACCACAACTTGGAACTTCTTTATGCCTTGTATTCCTTTTTCAGCAACGACGGTGGCGACACGTCCGAGGTCGCTGCTGATGTTGTAAGCGCGTTCGATGAGTTCGCGTGCCTCTTTGCCGCCGCCATACGCAATTGCCAAAGCATCAAGCACCGTCATGTCCGCTATACCTAAACGCAGGTTTCCCGTGACCGTTCTGAGCAGGTACTTTGCCTCTTTCGGCGAAGCATCAGAGAGAAGCCCCCCTAACAGCGACATCTTTGTATCCACGGCCCCTGAACCCGAGGTATTTGCCATCTTATCAAACGTTTCGTACACTCTTCCAACAGTCAGCTGTTTCTGGAAAAACGTGACCTGCTTCTTCTTAGCCAGAAAAGTTTGAGCTGTCTCACCGATGTCTCCGCTTGTTTTCAGGTTTTCTTCAATTTCGCTTTCTTTCCTACCTGAGACTCGGGTTAACGCTTTTATGGCAAGTTTTTCAGCCACACCAATTTCGACGCTTTCGAAGTCTGGGTACAGTTTGCCTTGTGTGAGGTAAACAACTTTGTCAAGCAAGTTTTTAGGCGTGTTTTTTAGGAGGTTGACGAGCAGGTCAGTCATTTCGAGCCGTTTGGCGGTGGCTTCGATTTTCTCGTAGGAGTCGGCTATTTCGGTGTAATTCAATCTTAAGCCTCACAGGCTAGAGTTTGAGGTTTGAATTAATATTTAAGTCTGAGTTCCAGCAGAACATCTTAAATTCAAAGCGAACATAATTAGACATAAGGGTACTGACTATGGTTGAAGATCAGGTTCTTGTTGAAGTAAAAGTTAGCAGAAGCAAAAAAGAAATCGTGTACAGTGTCAACTGCTCCATCGAGTTAACTAACGAGGAGCTGGAATATTATCTTGGGGAAGTAATCAAGGGTATCTGCAGTTGGAAACCCGGAGTTTGTGAAGGAAACGTTAAGAGTTTTAACGGTAAGATAAGTAAGAATAGAAAGCCTAAAGGTACCTGATTCCGAGGCTTCGTTAGTTTGTGACTGTCACGCTCTAGGCACATAAATAGAAATACTTAGACCACTCAAAACTTGATTATGCATCAACTGATTCTGAGTTGGTTAGTGACTTTGCATGCTGGCATTTCGCCTGTTACCTCGCAGACAGTTTTGACCTTGATGTTCGTCGTCCTCGGCATCCTCTTAGTCGGCATAGGCTTCGGATACATAGGCAAAAACAAAGAAATTCTCATGCAACACCGCTGGACGCTGACAGCCGTTTTGATCTTGACTTTGGCGCCAACTCTGCTTGTAATGGTTCCAGCAATGTACGTTTTCTACACAGACTCCGATGTCATGGTTTTCTCAAGCATCTCCATAACCCAAATAGCTCATGCAGCTGTTTCAATTCCAGCTCTTGCAACTGCAAGCATGTACGCCTTTGGCAAACTGCCAAGCAACGTGAAGAAGGGCATGCGTTGGACAGCAGCGCTTTGGATAGCCAGCATCATACTTGGCGTGTTAATATTCCTCCAGATGATGGACCTTGTACCGACAATGTAGGTAGCTAAGAAAGAAAATTCTTCCTTATACCGCCAGAAAAGAAGCTAAATGGCCATTTCCTTAAATGAAAAACATTCTGGAAAAAAAATTAACAAAAATAAAGGAAATGGGTTTTGTTGTTGCTTCGTGACAACCTATAGATTTTCTGTTTTTCAGCGTTCGTTTTTTTACATTCCGTCGACTAAATGAGCGGTTCCGTCTGGACAGTACACTTTGTTGCCCTTGTCAACGATTAAGTAACGTCTCCCACATGATCTCATCTGAGAGCATCCGTCACAATCTCTTGATAGCACTTATTTTTTCCCTCCTTTGATTATCCTGTCGGTTTACAGGCATGTCTGTCGAACAAGGTTCTCATGTTCGAACATGCCTACGAACCTGATAAAGCCACATTGAAATGATGGTTATGCTCTTATACCTTTCTGTTATGTAGAGCTATGCATTGTTCTACATGAATTTCCAAGTTTTAGCTGCTTTGACTTAAGTTTCTTTCTTTAGCGTTTTTCAATTGTTCTACTTCTTTGGAGCATAACAGTTAAGTCTTGTTTGTTTCTCTTTATTTTCGTGGATGATGAACTCTAGAGTCACTGAGCCAAATGGCGGTGATACTGACTCGACGGGCAATCTGACACTTTCCAGTACGTAAAACTTATCAATGAAAACGCAAAACTCTAACAGACCCCCTATAGACTATATAGGAAGCGAGCGCGGGTCTTGAGCGGAAATAATTGACCGAAAAAATCACAAAAGCACTCGACAGACTCTCATCGAGAAAAGCCATCAAATATGCAGTTTACGCCTCCGCTATAATCATATTCTTTGCGCTGATTCTGCTTCCGCCTATCGTTGGCATCTTCATCAAATGGGACAACATACAATTTATTTTAGCTCAGCCAACCCTTGTTAACCGAGCGTTAGGCGCCATACAAAACAGCTTCATCATAGCCATAATCGTAGCGGCCTTAGATCTGCTGGCGGGCATTCCGATGGCTTGGCTCATCGCCCGCGGAAAATCCCGTTGGCTAAGCGCCATCGACACCCTCGCAGACATCCCCTTCATAATTCCAACAACAGCGTTGGGGTACTCCCTGCTTCTTTTCTGGAGCAGCTCAGGTGGCGTTTCAGCTCTCTTCGGTAACTCTCTTATTTCTCCAGGCTGGCTCCTCGTAATGCTGCTTCACTTCACCTTCTCCTTCCCCGTTGTCGTCCGCGTCATGGTTGGCGCTCTTCTGGACTACAAGATGGAGTTTGAACGTGCCTCAAGAACATTGGGTGCTCCGCCCTTCACTGCCATGCGAACCGTAACCTTTCCAGTCTTGCGACCTGCAATGATATCTGCTTTTATTCTTGCTTTTGCGCGTTCAATATCTGAAACTGGTGCCACCATTGTTGTGGCAGGTGTGTTCGGTAGTGGAGGTTTCGAAAGTGGTTCCGTTTTCATTCAGAATATGAAGGGCGAGTTTGCTGTTTCCAATCCTGCTCTTTACAACGGGGCAATAGTCTTTGCAAGCTTCATACTTATCACGATATCCATAGGAGTATTCATAGCCATTCGCCTTCTGGGACCCAAACTTAAGTTACCACTGAGAAGAGTCCGACCCATAACTGAACGGAAACTCAGCTACAAGAAGGCAGAGACTTCACGGAACACTGTTATTCTAGTCGTTTTCTTTGCCATAATCCTGATTCCATCATTGTTCGTAGGCTTATCAGCTTTCCAAGCTATCCCCACGCCGACCTTCAGGAATGCCGTGAGCGGCTCAGGCGTTTGGAGTGGTTACTGGCAAAGCCTCTTGCTGAGCTATGGCTTAGGTGCTGCGGTCACGATAATTAACATCATAATTGGTTTGCCCACAGCCATAATCATAGCCAGGAAAAAAGTTGGCAAATTCATGTCCTCAATATTTGACATATTGGTCAACGTTCCGTTAGTTGTGCCTTCCATAGCTTTGGGTGTTTCTTTGGCTATTTTCTGGAAAACAAGCCTCGCCTTACCAGACATAGTCTTGCTGATTCTGGCGCATTTAGCCATCACTTACCCATACTTCATCCGTTCCATGTCTTCTGCGTTGGAAAGAATAAACCCTGACATCGAAGAAGCCGCCCGAACCTTAGGCGCCAAACCGCTAGGGGTGTTTCGAACCATCGTTTTCCCCTTAACCAAGTATTCGCTGCTGTCGGGCGCCATCATGGTCTTCACTCGAAGCGTAAGTGAAACAGGCGCAACCTTGGCTGTCACTTCGAACCTGCAGACCGCCCCTGTTCTGCTGGTTAATTGGATAAACTCGGTGCGGGGCGTTGGTGCACAGATCGCAGGAGTAACCTCACTTGATGTGGGTTTAGCCTGCGGTTTCCTAGTTCTGTTCTCTTTCATAATACTATTAGCGTTGAGGCTTGTGGTCGGAAAGAAAGAAAAGTATTAGTATGTACAAAATGTATGCAAATCATTCAGGAAGAATCCACTGATGCCCGAAGTCCGCGTCGTAAACGTCTCAAAGAAATTCGGCAAAATTATAGCCGTAGACAACGTAAGCGTCACCATACACGACAAAGAATACTTCTCCTTGCTGGGACCAAGCGGCTGCGGCAAAACCACCCTTCTCAGGTTAATCGCAGGGTTGATAGTGCCTGATTCAGGCGAAATCTACATCGGCGACAAACTCGTCAACGACGTACCGCCTGAAGACAGAGACATAGGTTTCGTTTTCCAAACCTTCGCCCTTTTTCCGCACATGACTGCGTGGAACAACGTTACTTATGGTCCTAAAGTGAAAGGGTTCGACATTAAAGAAGCCACAACCATCGGGCATGAAGTGCTTGAAATGGTTAAGCTGCATGAGCGATTGGATGCATACCCCAATGAGTTGAGCGGCGGCATGATGCAGCGTGTTGCCGTTGCCCGCGCCTTAGCGGCTGGCGCAAGAATTCTGCTTATGGATGAGCCGTTGGGGCAGTTGGATGCGAAAGTGCGGAACGAAATCAGGTATGAGATTCGGAAGATGGCGAAGGACCTGAGCTTGACGGGGATACATGTGACGCATGACCAGTCTGAAGCCATGGCGATAAGTGACCGAATCGCCGTTATGCGGAAAGGCAAAATCTTGCAGATAGGCACGCCGCTGGAGCTGTATATGAAGCCTGAAAGCATTTTTGTGGCTCACTTCATTGGCGAATCTAACTTTCTGGAAGGCTACATAACCAGCGTAAATAACGGCAATGCAGTCATCGAACTGCGCGAAGGGATAAAGGTTCAGGCTCTCAACGGTGTAGTTCCAGAGGGCCATGAAGCAGTTTTAAGCGTGCGACCCGAAACTTTAACTGTTGAGAAAGGCATCCACACCGGCTCAAACTCTGCACAGGGCAAGGTGGAGAGAATAACCTTCGAAGGTCCAAATATAAGGTACGAAATCAGGCTCATAAACGACGCATTAATCGTTGTCATAAAGTCTTCGATGGCGGGTGCCTGGCTTGGTCTGGGTGAAGAGGTAACGGTGTTTTTCCCCGTTGAACACACTCACTTGTTCCCGTATCCAGAGGGCGAGGGTGGGTTGAAGGAGGAAATGTCCGTTGCCTGAGACTCGCGGTGTAAGGTTAATATCTGTATGTTTGCATTGAACGTGAGGTGAAAATTCATGGTAGAAATAAAAGTTGATGCATCCAAAATAAAAAGTGAAGGCTCAGATGTAGTTCAGGAGCTATCTGCTTATCTGAAAGAAAAGACCGCTGGAGAAGTCACAAACGACGGCGGCAAAATGACTCTGAAAACAGAAGCGAAAGGCGTATCCAAGAAGTACGTGCGCGTGCTGCTCAGGAAGTTCCTGCACCACAAAGAGCTCAAAGACACTTACCGCGTTATAGGCGGCGAAGAAGACACGCTGATGATCAAAGAGAGAAAAATCTACGAAGCAGACTAAGCGCGTTTCTTAGCGCCTCAATTTCTAAACAACAAACTTTTTGTTTTTTCTAAGAAATCGAAGAGATAGGCATTTTAGAAAATTCCGTGGAAGAAAAATAGCAATGGCGAGTTTTTCTGCCCTCCTCTCTCTGAGTACTACCCCCCTCCCTCTTTTGGCAAGGTTTGTTTTGGGTTTGTTTTTTGTTTCTGGGTTAGCATTTGGTTTATTCCGCGTCTGCAGAAGGTTGAGAAAGGCGTATTTCGTCTGGGAAAGGCGGGGTTTGGTGGGTTTAAGTTTGCAGTGAAACCCAGATTAGGCTTTGAAACATCCGCGGGTGTTTAGAGGTCGGAGAATTAGGTGTTCTGTATGTAACTGTTGAAGAACAGTAATAGCGGAGAATTGAACATGATTTTTTGTCCGAAGAATTTTTGTTCTAAAGCATCGTATTAAGTAGTGCAGGCAACTCAACTATAGTAATCACAGGGTGCCGAACATTAGAAGATGAAGAGAATGGCTAACTCAAAAGTTTTGGTGTTCACGGCTATTGTCTGCTTCATATTCTTAACTTCGTTCTTTTTCAGCGGAATGGAAGTTACCCAAGGCACCCTGCAGTCAGATAAACCATTGTCTTTTATCTCGGATGGCTTGAAATTTGCTGCTCCAGAATATTCGGTAAATGGAAACAGTGAATGGGCTTACGCCGTCAATGTCAACGGCACGAACATGATTATGAACGTGACAGGTTACGGCATAACGTCAGCGGATAGCAGCCTATCCGTAACTTGTGTCTACCCATCAACTGGCGAAGGCCTTTGGTTCATTACGCTCAAAACCGATACGACCTCAACTAAGTTGCCTTCGTGCATGCAAACTGGAGTTAGAGACATTGATAGGACGCGGGATTTTCTTAAACGCTACGAGATCTGGACAGGAAACTCAAGTATTCAAGTTGTCAGAAACATGTTGGATTCTGTTGATGCCCCCGAAAACGCGGCATTCTCCGCAAACAACATAACATTGACAGTTGCAAGCAGTCCGTTTTTTACGTCCTACTACTGGGAATACACAATTAACGGCTCAGACTGCCGTGGTCTCGGCGTCACAATCGCGGGAAAATACGTGTTCTTCAGAGACGACCGCAACCTGCCCTTCCTCCCGCAGAAACCTCCAGAAACCATATTCACCTCGTATTATCCAAGTTTAAGCGTAGTTTATCCTGACGAAAACTCCACCAATGTACCGCTAAACACGAATATCACCCTATTTGCCTCGCGCCCAGTGGGAATAATAGAACTTCACCTGACACCCGAAGCCAAAATCGGCAAATTTACCACAGAATCAATTCAGTACAGCGAACAATACACTTACAGATTAACTGAACCGTTGCAGCCCGATACAATATACACGGCGACGATGCTTTACGGTCAAGCAACGCCAGCTGACTTAGACTCAGCGCCCATGAGCATAAAATCATGGTCCTTTGTAACAGGAAACTCAATTGACACAAGTCAACCGTCAATCACTTCAAGCGACCAAACCCAAGGCACACCGCCAGCAGAAACCTTCGCACCATCCCCTTTTCCAACCGTAATCATTTACGTCCTGGTAGTCATTGCCGTTGTAGCAATCATTGCAGTGGCAGCTTTTGTTTTTAAAAAGCGGAATCAATCAAAGTGAGAAGCACTATTTAGTGTTGATTGTGGCTATTGGCCTTTCTCGAGAGAGACCTTGCTTATGCCCGCTTCCTTCTCGAGGACAATTACGGTTTCGGCTTTTTCCGCGAAGTCTTCACTGTGAGTCACGGCAATAATCTGCTCAATCGCCTTAAACCGTGAGATGGCTTCGGCTAGGCGGTTTATGCTTCCGTCTTCCGTGCCCAAGTTTTCTGTGGGCTCATCGAGCAGCAACATACTTAAGCCGTGTCCCGTGCGCGACTGCATAATTAACTGACCCAACCCTAATCGGTAAGCAAAAGCGAGCAATGTGCGTTCTCCGCCTGAAAGATTCGCCACTTCTCTGTCCGTACCGCTCTCGCTCTTCACATACGGCGTATATGTATCATCAATAACCACATTCAGCAGCGGTGCTTCACCGCCAACTAAGCTGTCAAGGACTTGCTGCACAAAATTCCGCAAAACCTTCACAAACTCACTTCGCAGCTTCGGCTGTATGCCCCTGTAGGCGTCGCGGATGGCGCCGATAATCTGCACCATTTTGGCGATTTTTTCCATGCGCTCCAGCTTCTGCTGGGCTTGGTCGATGCGTTCCCGCACTTCATCCATGCGCTTAAGCAAGTCGCATTTGCGAGTCTCTTTATATTTCAAGTCTGATTCGACGATGGAGTATTGACGAAGTGCCTGCCTGCATTGCTCCCGTGCCGAATCAACATCTGCCATGTCGAATCTGCTGATTTCGAAACGCAACGTCTCAAGCTGCCTACGCAAATCGCCGTCCAAGGTTTGCTTTTCCGCCAGCTCCTTCTGCAGGTCAGCAAGGTTCTTTTCTTCCTCGCTTATGCGTATTTTGAAGTCTTCGGCTCTTGAAGAAAGCGTCTGCATGTTCGAGAAAGCTTCGTTCGCCATGCTTTTTGTGCGTTGAAGCGCCTCTATTTCCGTCTGCAATTGTTGTATAGATTTTTGGCGGTCGACATTCTCGGCCTGGACTCTTTGCAGCATCGCAGTTTTGTAAGCGTCGTTGAGCGGTTGCAGGCACAAGGGACAGCGGTTCTCCGTTTCCGTGGCTAACTGCGCCGCACGCTTCTGGTCCGCCTGCATGTTGCGGGAGGTGGCTTCCATCTCCGCTCGTAAACTGGCTACGCGCTCGTCAAGAGCCAGCAAATAAGACTTCAAAGCTTCCGCAGGCTGATTCACAGCCGCACCCGCTTCCTCAAGCTTGAGCCTGCTGGATTTGATTTGCGTATCCATGCTGCTTAGGCGCTGCTTCAGGTTCTCCAAAATCGTCTTTTTGCCTTCCGCTTTCTGAGCCAAAGAAGCCGCAGTTTCCTGCGCGTTTACAATGTTTGCGTGCATTCTGGCTTCTTTTCGTTTCAGCTCTTCCACGGCGAGCTTCTTATCTTCCAGTTTCTTGAGTTTCGCATCTGCATCATCCAAGAACCTCTTTGTAACGGAAAGCTTCTCAACAGCGTTCTGCAACTCAATCTCTAAAAGCGTGAATTCTTCGGTTACACGGTTGTATTCGGCGCCCAGTTTTTCTCTGCCTGTAACATCAGGGTCTTTCTCAAGCAAACGTTTTTCTGTTTCGTAGTCGCGCTGGTACTCAGCTATGCTGCTCCACGCCGCCTCATAATCGGATAACCCGAACAATTCGTCCAGACGTTTCTGCCTGTCTCTCGGCGCAGCATCCAGAAGCTCCTTGAGGTGTTCTTGCCGAACCCAAACGATTTCCCGCCACAAATCCCTATCTAAACCCGTTATCGCTTTGAACTGCTCTGCGATGGCGCCTGTGTTCATGCTGGCGATAAGCGTTTCATCCTGAAACAGCTTCAGCTCTTCCAAATTTTGGCTTATGCCTTTGGCGCGTCGCTTCAGCCCGCGTGTAAGCTTGTAAGTGTTCCCGTTCTGCTTGAATTGCACAGTGACTTTCGCGGAGTCTGCCCCTTCACGCAGCAAATACTCAAAGCTCCTGCCCAGCGGGTCGCCAAACAATGCGAAGTCTATGCTGTAGAGGACGCTGGATTTGCCGCAGCCTAAACCGCCGACGAGGCAGTTGAAGCCCCGTGTGAAGGGCACCGTGGACTTAACGTGTGAGCGGATGTTCTCCAATTGGACGATTTCGATTTTCACTTCTGCAGTTCCTCCAGCGTCTGCATCACTTTTTCCCCTTGCTTGCGCGTCAACGGTTCAATTAACGCGATGGCTGAACGAGCGATTTTCTCCGCTTCCTCTCGGTTGTAGCGCTCGCTGAAAATCTGCAGGAAGTACTCGAAGGCTTTGGTCTTCAAATCCTTAAACTCGCTCTCGAAAATTGACCGCACAATCTCATCCGAAACCGCGCTTTCCTTAAGCAGCACGATAGGATGCACAAGCAAAGCTTTCTCCGCCGCGCCTCGAATGTGGGCAACGTCGATTTCTGTGCGGCTAGCCTCTGCAGGCAACACACCCTTCAACACAGGAATAATTATGGCGCCTTCCTCGTCCGCATCCTTAACAAGTTGAACGGCGAGTTCGGTGATTTTGTGTGCATTTATGCCTAAGAATTCCTGCTCCAAAACCACAAATTTCCGAGGCGATTGCAGCTCCACGATTTCAGGGTGAAACGCGCCCTTCTCGTTTACCTGAACGTGGTAGAAGCCTTTGGTGTATTTGGCTTCGTCGTAACTGACCGTTTCTGTGGAGCCACTGTAAGCTAAATAGCCTGTTTTGAACTTGCCCAAGAAACGCTGATGAACATGACCCGCCGCGTAATAGCCAAACCCTTCAGGAATCAGGTCAGGCGGCAACTCCGCCTCGATGTACGGCGGCTTAACAGTTGGCAGATCAACAGCACCGTGAAAAACAAACACATTGCCGACTGCAGAGTCAGGTGCAGGCACATTTTGCTGCAGAAACTCAGGCAGAGTTTCTTCGGTTTTGCGTCTGCTCCGAAAATTCGGAACGCCATAAACGTAGCAGACTCCGCTTTTTCGCCAGCACGCACCCTCATGCCTCGGCAAATGATGAATTAGCCCTGCACTATCCAGCGGATAAAGAATCGTGCTCGTTATCGAATTTGGCGCCGAATCATGCGATCCATCAACAGTTAAGACGGGTATTCCTGCGTCTCTGAGGCGCTTAAAATTCCGAATAGCATTCTCCAACGTCACATTTGAAGGACGAGCCTGATGGAACAGGTCGCCCGCGATAATCATGAAGTCAGGTTTCAGATCGAGGGTTTTGTCCACAATTTCCGTGAAAGCGTTGTCGAAGTCCTGCCTTCTCACCTCTAAGCCGTACTGTGCGTAGCCTAAGTGTAGGTCTGCAGTGTGCACGAAACTGAAAGCTTTCAAGTGCGTTGTGTTCTCCGTTCGAATTAGTGTTCTGTAGTGTTAGATTTCAGGCTTACAGGTTTTAAGCATTTGGCTAGAATTCTGCTCAGGCGAAAAGCGTTAAAGCACTTAAGCGCATAATTCTGCCTGTCAGGTGTAAGGGCATGCCGTTCACATTGTTTCATCTCGGTCCAGCCTTAGCCATAGGTCTCCCATTGAGGAAATACGTTCATGTGCCAACGTTCATAGTGGCCAATGTGATTCTGGACGTTGAACCCCTTTTGGTGATGGTTTTTGGCTTGAACTATCCGCTGCATGGGTACCTGCACACTCTGCTCTTCGCATTCATGGTGGGTCTCTTGTTAGCATTCGTGATGTTCAAACTTGAAGGTACCATGCAGCCCGCTTACAAGTGGCTCCTGCTGGAAACAAGCAACAGCTACAGCGTTAGAGCCTTCATATTAGCTGGGATTTCTGGCACCATGCTTCACGTTTTGCTTGATGCACCGTTATACTCAGACATTCATCCGTTCTTTCCGTTCACAGCCAACCCCCTACTTGAAACTGGAGCGCTTGCAGGAATGGATATTCTCGTGCTCTGCATTTGGATGGGCATATTCGCTCTCATCTTTTATGCGGCTTTGGTTGTCTTTCATGCTTACAAGAATTTCACATCTCGAAAACACACACCTTAGCCTATCAAGGGCGCCCTGTTCACTTGTTTTCCCTTCTTAAGGACGATTTTGGAGTTTCTGAGAGAAACGTATAAACCTAAACGCCTGCAATATCCACAGAAAAGAGTGACGCAGCAAGCATGAATTGTCAGAAGTGCGGGCAAGAAACCTTTATGCCGTTTAGGTGTCCATACTGCGGAGGCCAATTCTGCAGTGAACACCGTTTACCCGAGAACCATTCGTGCCCACGGTTAGACATAGCTCATGCGCAAAGGCAACAGACCGTCGCCGAAGTGTTTACTCCACAAGCCAGCTCTTATGAGTACTCGGTAAGTTTTGGACCACCTCGCACAAACAAAGGACGCGTCTACACGACTCCAAAAGAGCTTAAACATCTCATTCCCGCCGCGCTGCTCATCATAGGAATAGGATTCTCCATCGTGTTTTACACTAACTATTTCAATTACAATTACTTCGGGATTTTTGGTTGGGGCTGGACCGAAATGTCCCTCTTCGCGGTTCTCTTAACCGCGTCGTTTCTAATTCATGAAATGGCACACAAAATAACTGCTCAACGAGCAGGCTTATGGGCAGAATTCCGATTAACCAAGTGGGGCTCAGCACTGACGTTTGTTTCCATTTTCACACCTTTTAGAGCAATTGCGCCTGGGGCAATGATGATATCTGGACCTGCACGCTTACACGAAGTGGGAAAAATCTCAATCGCGGGACCAATCACAAACATTTCGCTTTCATTGGTGTTTCTTGGAGCAACGTTTTTACCCGTTTCACTAGCCTATTCGTTGCTCTTTATGTGGATAGCTTATTTTAACGCCTTCTTAGCAGTCTTCAACTTGCTTCCCATAGGCATTCTCGATGGCTTCAAAATCTTCAGCTGGAACAAAAAAGTCTGGGCACCAGCGTTCGCAGTTGCCGCGGCATTGGCAGTCTTCACTTACCTCCACATCTAGAGTCACTTGTGTTCTTCCAAGAATCACTTTATTCCTTTTTTATTCGCCTCCAACGAACAGCAGATAGTGGTTTACTGTTCTGTAACTACCCAATCCTGCCGCAGAGTAAGTGTGCAGACGCCAACCGGCTTGCTCCCATTCCTCAATGGCTTTGCCCACGTTATCATGGTGTCCTATTTCTATGCATCTCCATTCCTTCAATTATTTCCACCTCGCAATTATTCAATCTTGAAAAGCACCGTATTAAGCAGTTCGAATGGATGAAGATTAAGAATGCCTGCTGAATGATAGATGCGTAATTGGCACTTGATTTTAAAAGTAGTGAAAATACTGAAAATGTTTTGAGCTTAGATAAGCTCGATGGTGACGTGGACTTCTTCGGGTACGCGGATTCGCATGATGCGTCTCATGACGCGTTCTTCTGAGTCGATGTCGATTAGGCGTTTGTGGATGCGCATTTCCCATCTGTCCCAAGTGGCTGTTCCTTCGCCGGATGGTGCTTTTAAAACGGGTACGCGCAGTCGTTTCGTTGGTAGGGGTACGGGTCCGTTGATTTTGACGCCTGTTTTTTGAGCGATGCTTCTCAGTTCTTCGCATACTTCTTCAAGTTTGCTGTAATCGGTGCTTGTTAATCGGATTCGCGCTTTTCTAACCATTCAAGTATCAACCTAAGTTTTGCTCGTTCTTGTCCGTTCTCGGACATCTTAGAGATTTAAGCCGCACATAAAAACTTATCGTAGCTGATTTCAATTTATTAGACTGGATTTTTCAGCCCTCCGAACTGCTTCGGTTAGCAGTAGAAATGTATCAGGGTTCCGTTAACCGTCTTTTAATTCTGCTTCACCCAGCCATTTTTGCTCAATTGCCATACCTCTTCAATCGTTGCAGCTACCGTTTCTTTGTAGTCTTCTGCTCTGAACTATATTGTGTGAATTTCTTTTATCGGGTTTGGATTGACTTGCGCCTAAGCATTCCCCTAATCGGAAACTCGTTGCTGTTTGTGCGATGAGCAAGCATGCATTAACTTCTCCTCAATGGCGGTAAGACTGGAACGTGACGGTCAATTGAGCTGGTTTAGGAATTTTGCGGCGGGCTTTGTTTTCTGGGTTGATGCATTCTATATTTAGTGATTTTGCTTTGGCTTTGGTCCGTGAATTGGTTTTGAGTTGGTTTTTAATGTTGCGGATTGCATCTCTTGATGGGGAACGTGGGGTTTTTGTTGAATCATTCATACAACTGTGGGGTGTCTGTTTTTTGTTCAAATATGGCACATTTGGGCAAAATCTTAAATATGGATGCTCTAACATAGATTACCACGAAAAAATAAAATTACGGAGAGAAAACAAATTGAACAATATAAAAAAGAAGACTTTACTTTCTACCACTTTGATTCTGCTTTTAACTATTTCAGTATTCTCTGCAGGCATATCACTCACAAAAGCCGTACCTAACGTGCAAGTTAATACATACGCTTTCATTGCCACGAACCCTAACCCTATAGGGATTAATCAGCCGTTGCAGGTTTCCATGTGGCTTTCTGACCCTCCACCAACCGCAGCTGGTATTGGCGGTGACAGATGGATAGGTTTCAAAGTATACATCACAAGGCCAGACGGAACAACAGAAACTAAAGGACCATATACTTCAGATGCAGTCGGCGGTGCATACTTCACATACTATCCAACTCAAACAGGCAACTACACTTTCCAGATGAAATATCCTGGTGGACAAACAATTGTTGCGAGCCTTTTTGACTTTGGCAGCTTTACCTTTAAGACGATAAATAATACTTATCTGGCGAGCGACAGCAATATAATGCAGCTCACTGTGCAAATTGATCCGATAGTTAATCCAGCGCAGACTCCTCTTCCAACAAGCTACTGGACTCGTCCAATAAGCGGTTTGAACCTACAATGGTCTCAAGTCTCTGGAAACTGGCTGATGGCCGCTTGGAATTACACTGGTCGAGGTTTCGACAGTGGCCCAGCTTTCGTTGGGGAAGGCACAACACCAAATAGTGCTCACATTCTGTGGACAAAACCAATTACTTTCGGAGGCCTAGTCGGAGGAAACAATGGTGTTACCTCTTTCACTGACGGAAGATCATACGAGTACTTCTTCAAACCACCAGTTATCATAAGCGGAAGACTATACTACAACACTATCGCTGCAGAAGAACCACGCACAATCGGAGATGTTGGAAATCTCGGCATCATATGCGTTGACATGGCAACTGGACAAACACTATTTACAATTCCAAACCAAACACTAGCAATGGGACAAATCTACACCTACAATTCACCTAACCAAGCAGGCGCACTAGCATACTTATGGACCAACAATTGGAGGATGTATGACGCGTGGACAGGCAACTACATACTAAGCCTAACAGGCGTACCTTCTGGCACAACCACAATCGGCTCAGACGGAAGCATTATAATCTATAGCATGTCAGCCTACAGCGCAGTCAACCAAACCTTCGTGCTGAGCATGTGGAATTCAAGCAAAGCCATTCCGCCAGCAGGCGATGTGGGAGTAGCTGGTTCCTCAAACGCTTGGCAATGGAGACCATACCTATACGCAGGATACACAATTAATGCAACTGGTACCACAAATCTTCCTAACGCAGACATGGGAAATGCAGTTGTGCCTAGAAACACGAACGGTTACCAATGGCAAGTGCTAGCACAGAACGTATCTGGCCAAAGCTTTAGCTCATTCACAGGCAACGTCTATATGGACGGCAACAACTTGGTTGCAGTAGTGATAAACGCAACCGACCCTCTAGGCAAAGGCTCACGATTCATTGAGTACAGCTTGAAAGACGGCTCATTCCAAGGCAGCGCCTTAATGAACATCCCCACAGACATACCCGCAGCTGAATCTCTAACAACAATCGCGTCTTTCCAGAACTACGGCGAATACGCTGGTGTCTTCTATGAATTCATAAAGGCTACAATGCAGTATGTCGCATATGATGTGAAAACAGGCAACGTAAAATGGGTCAGTGAACCATTCACGAATCCTTGGGGCATGTACGTTCCATCATTTCTAGGCGCAAACGGTCTCTTCTACTCTGCAGAATACGATGGTGTAATTCATGCTTATGACGCAGCTACTGGCACACAGTTATGGCAGTATTCCCAAGGTAGTTCAGGCTTCCAAACACCCTATGGTGTCTGGCCCTTCTACAGTGGTTTAACTGGAACTGCTGACGGCAAAATAATCGGCACATCATCAGAACACGGAAATGGCGTTGAACCCCTCTATTCAGGAGAAAGAATATACGTCATCGATGCAATCACTGGCGCTAACATTTGGAACATGACTGGCTGGTTCGAGCAAATGGCTATCGCTGACGGAAAACTGCTTTCACATAACTGCTATGACAACCAAATATACTGCTTCGGCAAGGGCCCAAGCGCTGTAACAGTCGAAACCCCACTAAGTGCAGTCACTCAAGGCTCTAACATAATAATACAAGGAACCGTAACAGACCAATCCCCAGGTGCAAAGGGCACTCCAGCTATATCTGATGCAGACATGAGCGAATGGATGCCATACCTCTACGAGCAACAGTCAATCCCAACTCATGCAAACGGTGTCCCAGTAAAGTTGCAAGCTATTGATCCAAATGGCAACACCATTGAGTTAGGCACAGTCACCAGTGACGTAAGCGGCAACTACGCCCTAATGTGGGCTCCAGAACACCCAGGTCTGTACACTGTAATCGCCACTTTCGAAGGCTCTGAGTCATACTATGGATCATACGCTGTAACTCACGTCGCATCAAACGCAGCAGCCGCAGGAACAGTCACACCAACACCAGTAGTAGTAACTCCAACTCCAACACCCACAACAACTCCAACAGCAACTCCAGTCGTAACTCCATCTCCAGTACCTAGTGGTGCTGGAGTAAACGGCATAGGCGCTGAAGTCTACATAGCCATTGCAGCAGTCGTCATCATCGTCGCCATAGGCGCAGCAGCAGTCGTCCTCAGAAGACGCAAGTAAACACAAAAAAACAACACCCCTTTTCCTTTTTTTGTTTTTTTTTAAAAAAAAATTAAATTAGTTTCTTTGATTCTAGCACAATTCATCCGGACAGTCAAGACTTTAATAAAAACAATCATTACTGAACAAAGATAGAACAAATGATATTAGGATAATCAACTAACTCTAGAACAGCCAAGAAACGCAGTTTGTAGGGTGCATTCCAATATGGAAAAGACAAAATTAAGCGCCTTAACCATAACACTAATCGTTGTAGTGGTTGCTCTCGCTGTCGTAGGCACCATTGTTACAATAGTTTATCCTGACTTTGTTTTTCAGTTTCAGCCGGGAGTGCAGAAACCCGGAGAAACCCAGTACGTCCCCGGAGGAACTATATACGAAATTATCTATATCTTGCTGACAATGTCAACGGATGTCATGTATCTACTGGGCGGAGGAATCGTGTTTTTCGGAGCCATCCTTGCAACCGTGCGATTCATTAAGTCTAAGACGACCAATCCAAATCAGCCTTCAGGCGTCACGCATATGCTGTCGGGTTACCTGACGTTGGGCTTAGCTTTCTTCATAGGCGCAGAAATCATAAAAACCGTTGTAGTAAGAACATACGAAGAGTTTGTGCTGCTCGTTTTCATAATCATCAGCAGAGGCCTCTTCAGTCTAATCCTGTACTTGGAGCGCAGATGGCACGGCGGAGCAGAAACCGAGTAAACCAAAATTCTAGCGCTAACCCATCTCATTTTGTCCTCCTTTTTCGACATTACGCATGGTATTTTATGAAGAATTTCATGGCTAAACCTTAAATGTGGGAAATGTCACTCTAAAAGAGTTAAGCTCGGACCATCATGAGCAAATCAACATACGCAAAGCCGATTTGGTTTGGTACAGCCTGTTCGAAGGGAGAATCTTTGCTAAACAGGTTAGCAATTATCCTCAACACTATTGAACAATTACGCGGTAATTATTGCGATAGCCTTAAATATTTTCACACTGAGTTTGGTTTCTATAAACATGTGGAAACCCTAACTGGGAGAATTGAGAAATTTGTTCAAAAGCCTTTTTGCCATGGAGGTAAACTGAATGCTTGTTGAATCCGCAATTGCGTTTACACTAATAACCGCTGCAACCCTACTCATCTACATGTTAGGCCGTCGAGCTGCTCCTAAACCCGTTCAAAGCGCAAGCCAACTAACAGGATACGCTTGCGGAGAAAAAGTCACATACTCCAAGCTCAAAATGAACGTATCTTTCTACAAATACCTCATCTACTTCGTAGTCTTGGACAGCTCAGTTTTGCTTGTTGCGTTTGCGTCTTTTATGGCGAACGTCAACATCCCGATGATTGTGCTCTACTTGTCCATGATACTTGGAGCCAGCCTAATCTTATTTGAAGGAGGAAAAGATCAATGAATAGTTTAGCAATGTGGGCAAGACTCAAGTCACCTTGGGTTATTCATTTTAACTCAGGCGCCTGTAACGGATGCGACATCGAAATCGTCGCGTTGCTTACGCCAAAATACGACGTTGAACGCTTCGGCATTAAGCTTGAGCCATCACCGCGCCACGCCGACGTCTTGCTGACAACAGGAGCGGTTACGAAACAATGTGCCGATCGGCTAAAACGCATTTATGATCAGATGCCTCAGCCGAAATTCGTAGTTGCCATCGGAGCGTGTGCTTGTTCAGGAGGCGTCTTCCAAGGAACCTACGGCGTTGAAGGCGGCATAGACAAAATAATCCCCGTGAACGCTTACATTCCAGGCTGCCCACCCAGACCCGAAGCCATTATCGACGGCGTCGTGAAACTTCTTAATTCACTTACAGCGCCACCTGCGCCCAAAGCAGCAAAACCTGAAGTACCACTGCCGCCACCTGCGGTGGAAGTTAAAGAAGTAATGAAAGAAGCCCCCCAAGAGGTAAAACCAAATGATACAAAATAAAATTGATATCTTGAATGTACTTGAATCCAAATTGAAGGGAAAATCAGTTCAAATTCTGCCTGGTCTCGGCAAAGCCACATTCATAGCTAGTGGCGGCGCTCACCGAGATGTACTGAAGGCGATGCTGGAAGCTGACGAAAAAACATGTATCTCCGCAATAACAGGCATAGACCTCGGCGCCAACCTAGGCGTATACTATCATATTCGCACATCAAATGACCTCTTCACCGTAAAAACGGAGGTTCCGCGGGATAGCCCCAAAATTGCAACCATAGTGGACCTCGTGCCAGGCGCCGCGTTCCATGAAATTGAAGTCATGGATCTGCTGGGTGTCGTGTTCGAAGGGAACCCTTATCCAGGTCATTTTGTGCTGCCAGAAACTTGGCCCGAAGGCATTTACCCGCTCAGAAAAGATGTAAAAGCCAACGAAGTTAAATTGAACCCGTCTCCACCTGAAGAAGATCGCTCAGACGGAAAACTGGTTAAAATCATCATCGGTCCGCAGCACCCCGCGTTGCTTGAACCAGAAAAATTCGCAGTTATGGTTGAAGGCGAAACCGTAAGAGCTGTTGAACCCCGCATCGGCTACGTACACCGAGGCATAGAGAAAGCATCAGAATCACGCACGTACCTGCAAGATGTTTACCTCGTGGAACGCATCTGTGGCATCTGCAACACCTGCCACGCCACAACTTTCGTTGAAGCAGTGGAGAAAATCCTGAAAACCGAAGTGCCCATGAGAGGCAAGTACCTTCGCACTATACTCTTGGAAATTAACAGGTTGCACAGTCACCTACTTACGTTGGGGCATGCTGGTCTCGAAATAGGCTACGAAACGCTGTTCCAGTATTTCTGGCGAGACCGCGAACCAATAATGGATATCACGGAAATACTGACGGGCAACCGCGTCATCAACTCATCCCTAACCGTAGGCGGCGTAAGACGTGACCTCAAAGAAACCGACGTTCCAAAAATTAAAACTGTTCTTGCTGACTTGAGAAAGAAGTTGCCTTTCTACAGGCAAATCTACGCGAATGAGCCTAGTCTAAAGATGCGCATGAAAAATGTCGGCACACTATCCAGAGAAGATGCCCTGAAACTGTGCGTTGTTGGTCCAGTTGCCCGAGCATCAGATGTAGTTGCAGATGTGCGCAAGGATGAGCCCTACGAGGCGTATGGTGAAATTCCGTTCAATGTAATTACTTATAAGGAAGGCGATACTTGGGCGCGGATGAACGTTCGCATGGACGAAGTTGAAGAAAGCAT
>JBGOXQ010000002.1:0-20530 GCA_041479225.1 Bathyarchaeia archaeon | reverse complement strand
CCGCGTGGAACTTGAAGCCAAATACGGTGCAGATAGCTGGGAAGCAGGCATATCTGAAGAAACCAAGGAACCCGTCTGGGTAACCAACATCCCAAGAGAATTCTACGACTTCGAAGACTTCAAAACAGGCAAATGGGACAACTACGACCTGTTCCTGCCACAATACGGCGAAGTGCTCTCAGGCGCCAAACGCGAATGGGAATACTCAAAAATCTCAAAGAAAATCGAACGCGACCAAGTCAACAAAGAAAACTACGCTTTAGTGCTTAAACTGGCAAAAGAAGGAAGACTCAAACCCACCGCAGGCGGCGGCATTGGCATAGAACGCCTTGTAGGCTGGGCAACAGGAGTCCAACACATAGCTGAGACGCAGCCGTTTCCAAGAGTCCCTGGCACAGTCCATGATCTATAGGAAAAAGGAAAATGTAAAGATCAGCTATGCCAAACCATACTATCTTCAACTTTTTCCTTTTCTTGCACAAAGTTTATCATTTACTTACGCAACTGAAAAAGTTAAAAATCATAACAATAACTCCGAATAGGTGCAGTAAATGAATCCATACCTTGAAGCTTTACAACCGAAACTAAGCCAAGACGACCTCAAGAAGTTATCTGCCATAGATAACCCTAACGTGCACGAGTTCATCGCCAAAGCAAGCGACCTCTGCCACGCAGAAAACATCTTTGTCTGCAGCGACGCGGCTGAAGACATCGCGTATGTTCGACGCCAAGCTGTTGCGACTTGCGAAGAAAAAGCTATTCTAACTCTTCCTGGTCACACAGTGCATTTTGACGGCGAAAATGACCAAGGTCGAGACCGCCAAAACACTCGGTATCTTGTGCCCAGAGGCATTTCGCTCAGCAAAGCCCTCAACCAGATGGACCGGCAAGAAGGGTTAGCCGAAGTTAGAGGCTTGATGAAAGATTCCATGAAGGGACGCACGATGATTGTCCGCTTCATCTCTCTGGGTCCTGCTCACTCAGTTTTCACCATACTCGGTTTACAATGCACCGACTCATGGTATGTAGCTCACTCCGAAGATCTGCTTTACCGTCCAGGCTACGAACAATTCGTCAAGGCAGGACCAAAAAGCGACTTCCTCCGAGTCCTCCATTCATCAGGAAAGCTCGATGAAGACATGGTCAGCGTCGAAGACGAGAAGAAACGCATCTACATCGACAACATGGATAACACCATCTACAGCGTCAACACGCAATATGCAGGCAACTCGGTGGGCTTCAAGAAACTAGCTTTCCGCCTAGCCATACGCAAAGCCAGCAGCGAAGGCTGGCTCGCCGAACACATGCTCCTCATGGGCGTTTTCGGTCCAAACGACCGCAAGACCTACTTTGCGGGTGCTTTTCCAAGCGCCTGCGGCAAAACCTCCACGGCTATGCTTCCAGGCGAAACCATACTGGGAGATGACATCGCGTACATTCGCGACATCAATTCCGTTGCCCGCGCCGTGAACGTGGAAGCAGGCATATTCGGCATAATCCAAGACGTTAACCCCAAAGATGACTCACTAATCTACCAGGTACTCACCACCCAGGGCGAAATTGTTTTCTCCAATGTGCTAGTCAAGGACGGCAAACCGTATTGGCTTGGCATGGGTTCTGAGTTGCCTAAAGAAGGCATAAACTTCTCTGGACAATGGTTTGAAGGCAAAAAAGATGAGACAGGTGCCGAAATTCCTGCAGCACACAAAAATGCCCGTTACGCCGTAGCCCTCAAGGCGCTGGAAAACTGCGACCCTGAGCTGGATAATCCTGCGGGCGTAGAGTTAGGCGGCATCATGTACGGTGGCAGAGACGCCAAAGCTTACGTGCCTATTCAGCAGAGTTTCGACTGGTGCCACGGAATAATTGCTTATGGTGCTTCGTTGGAATCGGAAACCACCTTTGCCACGCTCGGCAAGGAGGGGGTGCCTGAGATTAACATGATGAGCATTCAAGACTTCATCTCTATTCCGTTGGGGCAGAACGTGCGGAACAACTTGGAGTTCGGGAAGAAACTGAAAAAAGCCCCCACAGTCTTTGGTGTTAACTATTTCCTTCGGGACAAAGAAACTGGCAATTACTTGAACAGCCCCCAAGATAAGCACGTTTGGATAAAGTGGATGGAGCTACGCGTACACAACGAAGTAAGCGCTGTGAAGTCACCTACTGGATGGATTCCGAAGTACGAGGACTTAGGTAGACTATTCAAACAAGTATTGAACAAGGAATACCCAAAGGAGGATTATATCAAGCAGTTCACCATTCGGGTTCCTGAAAACTTGGCGAAAATCGAGCGTGTACAGCGGTTCTACCAGGAAAACGTTTCAGACACGCCACTGGAGCTCTTTGGCATCTTGTATCTCCAGCGACAACGTCTGCTTAAAGCGCAAGCAGACTTCGGGGACTACATTTCGCCTGAGAATTTCGAAGCGTGAGAAGGAAAGGGCATGTCAAGTCTTAAATGTATCCGGTGTACTGATTAGAGATTCATAATTGTTAAAATAAGCTTCAGGGATACTCTCATGACAAGCGACAAAGAAGCAAGAAAAGGAGGAGCTAAAGACATGATGAAACGAGATATGCTAAAAAGAGATGCGCTTTATACCCTGGACCTTACCGAGATCGAGGGCGACGGTTCCTTCCCATGTCCAACATGCGGGACAAAGATATCGCCAGAGGACGAAACGGAAGAAGCGTACACGATAGTTGACACGAAAGTAAACAATGATGAATTGGCAGAACTTGTCATTTCGTGTAACAATTGCAGAACCCACATAAAGCTCACCGGCTTTGAGCAGACCATGGACGGATTAGCAAACGAATAAGCACAAGCCATTTTCCCCATTATAATCTTCTATTTTCTACCTTTCCAAAATAAACCATCCCCAAGACTCAGTATGCATGTTTCTCTTTACTTTTAGAGTTCGGTTTGTATTGCTTGGAAATGAATAAGCTATATAACATAGTTGTCTCGACATCAATACTCAGAGCAGAAATAGACCTGTTCGGGTCACTTGAAGTGACTACTAAACCAAGGTGACAGTTAAGGAGAAGCAGAAGTGCCGAACTCATCAAGTGAAGAGCTTGAAGGGACAACGTTCGCAGTGTACTCCTACGTAGTTAAAGAAGGCAGATCAGTAGGAACACGAGATGTTATGAGAGGAGCACATCTAAGCAGCCCAAGCGTGGCTTACAGGCATCTGCAAAAGCTCGAAGTTCTCGGCTTGCTTCAAAAAAACGAGTACGGCGAATACCTTGTGAAGGAAAAAGCAAATATCCGCGGCTACTTCTGGGTCGGTAAAAACTTGGTGCCGAGGATGCTGTTCTATTCGCTCTTCTTCATGGGCATCTTGATTGTTGAAATCACGATTCTTGCCCTTCATTTCTCGGTTGAAGACTACGAGTTCAAGGTCTTCTTCTTTTACTTGGCGTTGATAACGGGCGCAGCTATGACGCTTTTTCTTGTTGAAGGTTCGCTGATGCTTTTGAAGTTCAAGAGAGGCGGTTCCTCTTACAGCGTTGCTTGAGCCGAAAAAAGGCAATGTCTTCGTTTCTTGTTGATGTGCAAATATAGTGTTTTGTTTGTTTTCAACAACTCGTGCAGATGAGTGTTTCATAAAAAATGCAAAATCTGAACATCCGCCTGAAACTGTTATGGCGGTATTTGCATGAAAACCGTGAAAAAGCGTATTATACTCTGCAGCCAACACGTAATTCCCCACAAATACAATTAACCCTTAGAGGGATAATCTTTGAAAAATATGAAAATAGCTCTACTTGAAGAAAGAATGAACGACTCTTGGTTCGACCTAAGCCTCAGAGAGTTAAGAGCGGGAGAAGTTCGCTTCTACAAA
This sequence comes from Bathyarchaeia archaeon, assembly GCA_041479225.1. Classification (GTDB taxonomy): domain Archaea; phylum Thermoproteota; class Bathyarchaeia; order Bathyarchaeales; family Bathycorpusculaceae; genus JADGNF01. Next base: position 16,676 of record JBGOXQ010000002.1, on the reverse strand, counting down.
GTCGATGACCTCCAAACAGGCAAATGGATGTTTAAGGTCTGTGTTGACCCTGAAAAAGACAAAAGTATGGTTAAAGCGATAAAGTGCCCGCCTGGAAAACTGTTCAGCCAGCTGGAAGGAGCGACCATGCTTTTCCAGAAAAGCAGCGTCTACCCAGAACTCTACTACGACATTATTTCGCTTACCCGCGTGGATCAAGAGGGTAGAGTCCGCAGAGAAGTGGTGAAGACTCTGGAAGAAGTGCCCGCGGCTATACGTGATTACTTTGAAGTTAAAAGCTATGAAGAGGCAACAGGCAGAAAACTCCTCGGAAACCACCTTGTAACCCTGTCAAAGAAAGACAACGAGAAGGACATGATTACCCTTTTCGTCATCGAACGTGCCTGGACGCTGCCTGTTGAAGAACGCCAAAAATCCTTGGACTTGATCGCGCTGATTAAGCAGTTTGAGAAAACAAGCATAACGGAAATCAGCCACGTCACGAGCGAGACGTTCGGAATTGACAGAGCAACTTTGAATGGTCTTCTTGCGGCGCTTGAGGCGAAGGGAAAAATAAAGCGGCTAGACGAGAGTTTCGTGAAGGCGTCTTAACCTACTTCTCTTTTTTGAAAAGGTCCTTCAAAACCTCTTCAGGCGTAAACTCTTCTTTTGACCGGACCGAAGCCTCTTCCACGTAAAGCCTCACTGCGCGCTCAAGCACATCCGCATTCACTGGAATGTAGTCTAAGTCTTCGTTGAAGTAGTTCAGCAACGAGGCGGCGCAGGCGAACTTCACCATGTTTTGCTCTAAACGCGCTGAGAACTTCATGCTTCCAGGAATTCGTTTCAGAATAGCTGTTCGGGCTTTGGTGATGGTCTCGTAAGTTTCAGGTGTAATCATCACAGGCTTCTTGGCAAAACGCCCCTTCACCAGCGGATGCCCCGTTTCGATGGCGTAAACTAGGGTCACATGGTCTCGGATTTGTGCGGCGCGCGTGTCCATGTTCACTTCTCCTAGTGCCAAGCGCATCTGGCTCTTGGCTATCTCCACGTACCGCTCTTTCGTGAGCCTGTGCAAGCGGCAGATCATGCGGTCTTCGATGGCGTTGAAGTTTGGGTCGGCGATGGTGACTTCGTAGCCTTTTCCCATAACCGCGGTGTTGTAGTTTACGCTGAAGAACGAGTCAAACCTGTAAGGGCCAATGATTTCCCTGTGCAGTTCGTGTTTGATTTCTCCGCGTTCCATGGCGATTTTAAGCACATCTACCATGCCGCTGTAACGGAACCAGTCGTTAAACTCAGGCACGATGAAGTTGTAAGTCTTGCCGACGTACACTTGGCCTATTCGTATGAAGCGGGCAGGGGTGATTCCTCCGCAGTAGCGGTTTCTGCCTGGGATGCCGTGTGCCGCCATTTTTCCGTCTGGAATGCCAAGGATTAAGTCTCTTGTTGAGAAGCTTTTGCCTGTGCCTGGCTCGCCGAAGAGGGCAAAGGACCAGCCTGTTTTGATGCCCGTTTTACCTTGCGGATTCATGACTTCGACATCGGCGAGGCTGTACTGCTGGATGATGCTTAGGAAGCTGTCGAAATACAGCATTGGACCGAATAAACTTTGAAGGTACTCTGCGACGTATGCTGCGCTGAAGGTTTTTCCGAACTTCACTGTTTGGCTGAGGCGGTTTCTAATTAGCTCGTTTAGGTACTTGTCTAATTCGTCCTGCATCTGGTTGACTTTTTGGCGTTCATCCTCCAAGGGATCTATTTCCTCTTCTCCTTTGGGTAAAGGTGGAGCAGAGCCAGCAGCGGAAGATGCCGTTCCAGATGCAGCAGAAGCTGCAATTGGTTTGCGTTCCACGTTGACTATGCCCAATTCATCTCGAATAAGCGGCAATGTTTCTTCAAGCATCCGCCATTCCTTGTAATCCTCGCCTTGGTACGCTGGAACCACAACCTTGAGCTGTTCAAGTCTTGACAGAATAGGGTAGGGGTCAATTTTTTTGGTTAAGGCTTCCTTGAGTTCTTTCATGCTGAAGCTTCCACCAATCATCGCCATGGATTTCAGGATGCTGATGCTGTCTTGCCCGAATTTCTTCTCGGTCTCAGCGATGCCCGCACGAATTTTCTCCACTGACCCTTTCAGATTTAAAGTGCCATCTTCAAACGTATAGTGCATACCTCGGAAAACCGTGTAAGCGCGCGCCTTGTGTTTTTTGAAGACTTCCTGCAGCTGTTTGTCGTTGAGTGTCTGCGCCAATTCCAACGCGGCTTCATCAGGGTCAGCTTCCCAACAATTTACAAACCCGTCAAAGTACGGAATAGCCTGTTCTTTCCCAATTTGAAAGATGTCTGCCACTGGGTAAACTCGGTTAAGGAGAAGTTTCTTTTCGAGAACTATGTCATCCAAAGTCATGCTTCTGCCCCCATGATGTGCCTGCATGAAGCTTGAGCTTCTTCCGAAGTTAACCAGCCACGCTTCACAACCTCATCCAAGCCCTCATTCAGCATTTCGGCGAATTCTGTTCGGTCCATAAGGTTGTTGGCTCGGCAGATGGCGCTGATTTTGCTTTTGAAAACTTCATCTTTCTGCATCTTTTCCGTCACGTTTTCAGTTAGCATTTCGTGGAGTTTCTTGCTTGCCTGCCGCATTAGGGATTTCAGCTTTGGCTCGGAGCTGAGTGTTAAAATTTTGCGCAGACCATTCAAGACGCCAATGTCTTCCGATATCGTGAGGGGCGAAATCAGGCTGTACCGTTCGTCTTTTGCTTTCAGGTACTTTATCATGTAGATTGGGACATGCACTAAGACGGCTACATTGGGGTTGTCCAGTTTCCAATCTATTTCCACTTGTTGCCGAAGCGCGTCGCCGTCGCGTTTCAACTCGCCCATCAGGTTGGTAGCCTCTGTGGTTATGGATTCGGCTTGAATGGTCATTGTTTCGATTTGTTTGTTTTTCTCTTTGACCTTTGCGTCACAGGCAGTGATAATCGCAGCCAGTTTCCCCTCCTCCAAAGCCTTGGCATTCCGGAATTCTTCTTCTACATTTTTGGCGTTGTTTTCTCCTTCTTTCCTGATTTTCTCAAGAGCCTCAGAGATTGTTTTGACTTCTTTTTTGAGATTATCGATTTCTCTATCGTATTTTTTCAGTTCATAAGCGCCGTAGGCGGATTTCGAAGTGCCCTTCTTTTTAGATGTGCTAATTCTTTTTTGGACGGCATCTTTTTTCTGCTCTGCGGCTTGGAGTTTGTGCATGTATGTTTCGCGTTTCTTTTCCATAGCTACGACTTTTTTCTCGTTGCTCTTCAAGACGCTTGCCATGGTCTTGTCGTGTTTGAGGGTTAGTTTCTTCACTTTCTTTTCTACTTCGGGCTTTAGGCTTGCGGTTTCGAGTTCGCATTTTTCTTTTAGCCGTTCAGTCTCAAAGGCGGCGGCTTGCTTGTGGAAGGCTACTTCCTCGTTGAGAACGCCTAAAGCATACTGGATGCCTTTGGCGTCTGCTTGAAGTGTTCTCTGGCAGTTTACGACGGCTTGACTTGTTTCCTCCGCTGTTTTTTCATTTATCTCGGCGGGGATAAGCGTGTCCTTTTCAGCGTCGTTTTCCGTGCTGAGGGAACCGCTTTTGAAGTATTCTTGGAAAAAGCCAAGAAGCTCTTTATCGGACACTACGCCGCTAAATGTTAAGTTCTGGGTTGCTGTGAACTCCCTGATTTGTCTGGTTTGATTCGCCAGCGCCTCAAGAAACTGCTGGTGGCTCGCGGAGTTTTTGCGCAGTTCTTCGATGAAGTCGCCTGTCTTGGTGGGTTCCTTGAAGCTGAACTTGTGTGTAGCCGCGCCCAAGCCGTCTAGGAGTATGCATTGATTTTCGGCTGGAACCAGCCAGAATGGATAATAGATTTTGGCGAGGGAAACGATTTTTTCGGATGTATCTCGGAGGAACCCCGGTTTTTTTCTCTGCTGTTCTGCCATACAGGCGGCGCATGCTAACTCTGCAGGGTAAGGAAATGTTTCTTCCTGCTTTTTTGTGATGAACGGTAGAATCAGGTGTTTCTCCGTCAACTTATATCCCCTTTGAATAGACTAGTTATTTCAAAACTTGGAATTTCGTATAATGCAAGAAGGAAGTTAACTTTGAAACAAATAGACAAAGCGCTGTTCTCTTGCAGTTCCAAAGTAATGCGTCCTCATTATTAGGAGAGAGCAAAGTGTTTTTATCTTTTTACTTATGCGGCATGTTTATTTCTTCACTCTGGTTTCGCCAAAAAAGCGCAAAGGCGGCAAAACCCATGTTGATTGCCGTCGGGTTTGCTCAGCGGCGGTACCCCCTCCCTTATATTAGACTCAAGGAAAAGCAGCTTGTCTCTAAAATTTTGTCAGTGACTTTTCAACATGCTATTGACGCCTGAAAACGCGAATAGCACCCTACCCCCATTAGTATTTCTCTCTTCAGCAAGCCGCTACCTACCCCCTCCCCCTTTTCTGCATGCTATTGCTAATAGGATCCAAATATGTTCGTGTTTGATGATTTTGCCTATCTGCTCTGCAGAGTCTACCCCCCCTCTATTTATAGCTTGAACGAGAAGTTCACGGTGGCATTGATGCTGAATAATATGAGGATTTCCAGAAGCTTTTTATATTCTGGGTTATCCAGATAATCTGGGTATTCCCATTGGCGACAATTCTCATCAAAAACGTGCCCGAAGACGTTCTTAAAGAGTTAAAGAGGCTGAAAGTGGAGCTTGGCTGCAAGACATGGGCTGATCTGCTTGCCCAGCTTGCAACTTCCTGCGAGGTTCCTTTGGTGACAGAGGAGAAGAGGCGGCGGATGAAGAAAGGTGTGGAGGGTTTGCTGAAACTTCAGGCAGAAGTCTCGGAGAAGTGGAAAGGTCCGCCTACAGTGCTTGAGGAAAGTCGAAGGTCCAGACACCATGAAACCGAATAATCCTCTTTTGACCTTAGACTCTAACGTGGTGATTGCGGCTTTCAGGACCGTCGAACCAGTCAGTAAAAAGTGCGTGGATATTCTTACTAAAGCATCGGAACAGTTTGTTTTGGCTGAGCCCAGCATTTTCTACCAAGAAGTGTGCGGCACGCTTGCCAGAAGGGTAAGTTTGGAAATTGCTGACAGGGTAAGAAAGCAATTGGACTTAATTCTTGAACCTAAGTTGCTGGCGAATTGTGACAGAAGAATGTGTCTTTCGGCATTTACTCTGTGCAGAGAATACAAAATATACTCCATTGATGCATTGTACTTGCAGGTTGCCTTGGCAAATCGCGCCATTCTGGTTTCGCTCGACAATGAAGACTTCATCAATAAAGTGAAAGGCAAGAAGACCCCGATAGAGGCGTATTCAGTTGACGATTTTCCCTATTAACTGAGTTAAGGAAAACTTTATTGCGCAAAAAGCATGTAATGTTTTTGATGTGTGTTTATGATTGTTGTCGGCGTCTGCGGTAGCCCCAGAAGTCAAGCCACCGAATACATCCTCCGCGAAGCCCTGCGGCAATTGGAGGAGAAAGGCTTCGAAACACGGTTCTGGACTGTACGCGGAAAACGCATAGGGTTCTGCACTCACTGTGATTTTTGCCTCAAAAACAAGGAATGCGCCTTCCAAGACGACATGCAAGAACTCTACGCGCTTCTGAAGGATGCGCAGGGCATAATCTTCGCCACTCCAGTGTACAACGGCGGAGTCAGCGCCCAAACCAAAGCAGTTATGGACAGGTGCCGCGCGGTTGTAGCTGCCGACAAAAACTTTTTCAAGCATAAAGTTGGCATGGGCATCGCCGTAGGGGGAGACCGAATGGGCGGACAGGAGGCAGCGCTAATGCAAATTCACACGTTCTACATCCTGAACGGCATGGTACCCGTCAGCGGCGGCTTTTTTGGCGCAAACTTAGGGGCAACATTCTGGACCAAAGACACGCTGGATGGTGCCAAACAGGACGAGGAAGGCTTCCGAAGCCTGAAGAAAACGGTGAAGAGATTCGCCGAGTTCCTCAAAGAAAGCGAAAAGTGAAAAATGAAGTGAAAGAATGGCAACGGAAAAAGTTGAGGTTAAAAAGCGAAAGGTTGCTTGGGGAATTTCGGGTGCGGGCGACAAAATCGCCGAGTACATAGAAGTCATGAAGCAAGTTAAGAAGCGTTATGAGGATAGGGTGGAGATTCAGGTCTTCATATCCAAGGGCGCAGAGACGGTTCTGAAGTACTATGGGCTTGAGAACGAAGTCAAACAGAACTTCGCCAAAGTCACAGTCGAAGTCAACTCCAACTCGCCTTTTCTGGCTGCTTGGATGCAGATGAACAAATTCGAGTTCCTCCTCATTGCCCCAGCATCATCGAACACGGTGGCGAAAATCGCCTACGGCATCGGAGACACAATGCTTACGAATGCGGCAAGCATGAGCTTGAAGGCTTTTGTGCCCGTCTACGTGGTGCCTTCGGATTTTGAAGAGAAAACCGTGTCCACGACGCTGCCGAACGGCAAAGAGATGAAGTTGAGAATCCGCAAGGAAGATGCTGAAAATACGCGGAAACTGGAACGCATGGACGGAATGACGGTTCTGGAGAGCCCGCAGAAAATCCCCGAAATCTTTGAGAAACAGTTCAAGCAGCATTTAGCACAGGCTTAAAAGCGAATCGAACACACTGGACTTACTATTACAGGATTTAGCGGGGGAGATGCAGTGTCCAGTTTCGATACTTTGCTTTACCTCACAATTCCCTTAGTGGTCGGAGTAGTCTCTGGATACTTGCTGCAGAACAAAGTGCAGGTGAAACTTGAGAAAGTCGGCCTCGCCGTTATTATCATCTTGATTTTCACTTTGGGCTTCAGCATCGGCTCAAACAACGAGTTACTTGCTGCCATACCCCAAGTGGGACTGCAGGCGATAGTCATTGCGGTGTTAGCTATTGTTTTCAGCATAGTTTTCGTCATAGCTGGCAGGAGACTGATGAAAGCGCCATGATAAAGTACATCATACCCGCCCTATTCCTCGGAGCACTGTTTGGCTACTTTAACAGCAACTTCTGGAACGCCGTGCCCAACAGTTTAATTTCAGACCAACTTTTCACCATCATGCTGATTTTGCTGCTGTTCGTCTTTGGGTTCTCCTTTGGACTCGACAAAGATGCCATCCAAAAAATGAGGAAAACAGGTGCAAAAATCTTAGTCTTCCCCATCCTCGTGGCATTAGGCACCATCGTAGGCGGATTAGTTGCGGGCTTAATCCTGCAGATAAGCTTAACGAATACAATGGCGGTCAGTTCAGGCCTCGGCTGGTACACGCTTGCTGGTCCGCTGCTGGGTCAAATCTCAGGAACTCAGTGGGGAACCTTGGGGTTTACGACAAACTTTCTCCGAGAACTCCTCACCATACTGACAATTCCGCTGTTGGTTAAGATTGACAAGTACGCACCTGTGGCTTCAGGCGGAGCCACAACCATGGATGTCACACTGCCTGTAATAGTGCGGTACTGCGGCAAGGACATGTTGATAACGTCATTCTCTAATGGTCTTGCGCTGTCGTTCATAGCGCCTTTCTTGATATTCTTCTTTGCCTCGCTATAATCTAAGCAGCTTCACTATAGTGCCAAAGAAATACCCATTATGCCACCAGTCAACAGCAAGCTAGAAATTACGTAGCCAAGAATGGCGCCTGGACACAGAAACGGCAACCCCGCCTGAGGTTTACCCTTGATAACAAGAGTCATAAGCAACGCGAAACCCACAAGCGTCCCAGCCAACACTGACAATGCCACAATAAGCCCTTGCCCAGCAGGAAGAACGTGGTAGGCAGTTACAGCCAAAATCCCAGGAATCACAATATCGCCCACACCCATGAAGAACGCTTCCCGTTTCTCGCCCTCCGCAAGTTTCTCTTTCAGCCCCTTCGTTTCCTTAATCAGCGAATAGTCTCTTTTTTTCGGAATGACGAACAGGATGGGCAACTTCAAATCAATCAAAGTGTCCGCCAAATCAATCATGTGCTTAGTCTTATACACGGAAATCGCGTCATACAAAGCCATACCTATAAGCAGAATCAGAACGATGAGAACGGTTAAGGAGATGCCCAGCATAGCTATGGCGCCTACAGCTGTGATTACGCCGCTTATATCCAGCACATACCATTCGGGAAACTTGACAAGCAAAGCCACCAGAATCGCCATGAAAACCACGGCTAAACCCAGCGACGCCTCCCACGGCAAAGCAATAGCCAGTAAAGGATAGAACACGTAGATTCCAAGCAGCCCCGTTGAACCCAGGAAAATGGCTTGGATTATGCGGTCTTTCTTGTATCGGGCAATCAGCAAAATCACTGCCGTGAAAACTATAAGTATTGTGAAGAAGAAAACCAAATTCCACGGGTCATCAGGAGTCACGAACGCAACTTCGCCCGCGGCTTCAAACGGTCCGGTTACCCAGAAAGCCAGCATATCTACAACAACGAAAAGTCCCGCCATAAGCAAAATAGGCAGGACTTCGACCGTTTTTTTCTCAGAGTTCATGACCTTTAGATGAGAAGTAAACTATTTATGGATATTCACAAACAGCTGCTAAATCTCAAACTTGTCGCCTGTTCGAGGAGCGACAGCCTCCAAGCCAAGTTCCGAGTTAGCCCATTTCGCAAACAGCTCACAGTTCCCCTCTGCACCGTGCACAACGAAGACTTTAGGCTTGCCCCCGAGCCTTCGCAGCGCCTCTTTCAACTGGCTTGAGCCACAGTGACTGGAGAAGTCGAAGTGCTGCACTTTAGCTTTAATTTTGCGGACTTTGCCGTCGATGGTGCAGATGCCCTTCTCCATAAGCTCTTTTCCCGGGGTGCCTGGAATCTGGTAGCTTACAAGGAATACGGCGTTGTTTGCTTTCTTGCCAATTTTAGAAATGTAAAACATGGATGGACCGCCCTTCAACATGCCTGCAGGCGAGATTATGACGCCAGCGGTTCTTAAGGCGCGTCTTCTGTCTCTCCAGCCTTCCACCCACTCAACCGTGTGCATGGCATCCACGAAGAGCTTTGGGTCACGCAGGAACTCCTTGTAATTCATTATTATTCTACTTGCTTCCCTCGCCATACCATCTAAAATGATGGGGTACTCGAAGTGGTGCCCCGCGAGAACACAGGCGATTTCTTGAGCTCTGCCAACACCGAAGGCTGGCACCAGCACGGTTCCGCCCTTTTCAACCACTTCTGTGGCTGAGTCCACAAAGCGTTGCTCAAGCTCGGCACGGTTAGTGTGATCTTCGTTAGCGTAAGTGCTTTCCGTGATAACTGCATCTAAGTCGCCATAGTCCATTTTGGCTCCCGCCAAGAGTTTGCTGTCTTCCAAATTGAAGTCTCCTGTATAGAGGATGCGTTTGCCTTCGCCTTCCACGAGGATGGAGGCGCTTCCAGGCGTGTGTCCAGCGTCCAGCAACTTGAAGCTCATGTCGCCGACTTTTTCTGACACGCCATAGTCCAAGTGCTTGTTGCTACGCATCATGGTTCGCAACTCAAGATACTCAAACGGCAGGTAGTAGCCTGAAAGGTGAATGAAGTCCTGAATCAGCACCTGCGTCAGTTCCAAGTTCAGCTTGTTGGTGTACAACGGTCTTTGTCCATCAATGTAGAAGATCGGAACTGCTCCTGAATGGTCCAAATGGCTGTGAGTCAAAATTACTGCATCAACTTCTTTTGGCGGCACATGCATTGGGAAGCCTGGTGGGCGTTCAAGCATGACGCCGTAGTCTAAGAGAAATTGTGTTGTTGCTGATTTGACGGTTATGCCTATTCTGCCGACTTCGCGTGCTCCGCCTAAGAATCCAACTTGCAATTCAGGACCAATCCTTTTGTGTGAAAGTTACCGAGTTAATCATGGCTGGCAGTCTTTTAAAAATGTATTGAATCCCTACTCTGCGACACAGTGACTGACCCTTTCTTTATCGCTTTCAAAATCTCATCCACATCCAAAGAAGCCTGCACTTCAGTGTAAACAGAATAAAGCTCCGAAGGCTTATGTGAGTCACTGCCAGCTACCCCAGGCAAATGCATGGTTTTGGCTAATTCAAGCGCCTGCTTATTCGCCTGAGATGTGGATGCGCCGTTTAGGACTTCTATGGCTGTTACGCCGCTGGTTCTGGTTAATTCGCCTAGCCCCCACTCGCGGAAAGGATGCGCTGCCACAGAAACGTAGCCGTTGGTTTTGGCGAAACCTACGACGCTCTCGATGGTCCAGGGTTTAGGCGGCAACTCGTCGGTGCCCAGAATCAGTATGTCGCCGTGGGGCACGCTTATTTCGACGCCTGGAAGAATCAGAATATCTGGGTATGGCTGGGCTAGCTGGCGGACGGCGTCTATGCCTTTCACGCTGTCGTGGTCCGTTACGGCTGCCACTTTGATAAACGGATGCGCCACCAACTGCTCCACCAAAGCTTTGGGGGAGGTTTCGGAATCGTCTGAAAACGTGGTGTGTATGTGTAAATCTGCCCTTATCAAGGTGATTCGCTCAGGTTTTTCTTCAGAATGTTCTCTAAACGAGTAGAAAAATCTTTTCTATCCTGTGCCCTCACAGTAATGCAGCTAAACGGCACGTTTTTCTCTTTGCAGGCTTTTTTGCAGGATTTTTCAACTGTGCGATTCCAATTTTTGGGGTCATTCAATAATATTATTGACTTGTAATTAGTTCGTGAGATGTATGCCCAAACTTGCTCTGCCACGTAGTCCACAACTTCTCCGTCCAGCGGAAGCGCGGTTTCATGCTGAGAAAGCGGGTAAACTTCATCCAGCTCCATCGGAATCACAGCGAACGGTGCAGCATAGAAGCAGATATGAAGTGCGCTTGCGGCTTTTTCTAAGTGGTTGATTGTGTGCTTGACTTTTTTGAATTCGACTGCTTTGTGGAAGGGTTTGGTGCGGGTTTGAGGCACAAGCAGCAGAATCGCTTGGTCAGGCGGAGTGTAGCGTTCCTGCAGTCGTTTTTGGTAGTGTGTGACTTCGGGTCGTGCGAGTCCAACGTTATCGAAGAAGAAGAGTCCGCTCTGCTTCACTGTTGGGCTGAGTTTTTCTACAAAATCCTTGTACTCTTTCACGCGCTTCAGAGCTGTCAGCAACGCAGGATGGGCATGAGCGCGCATCTCCACATGTTCCCAGAGCCTGCCGTCGCGAATTGCCTGCTTAACCCGTTTTAGCTCGGCGGCGCACACGTGGAGGTTGTGTTCCGCCAAGAAAACTTCCCGTTCGTTCTTGGGCAGTTCCAGCACGATTTTAGGCGTTGAGATTGCGCATTTAGGGCATTGGCAGGGGAAGTAATCCATTTCGTGCAGTCGCCAGGTGCCGTTTTCGGTCATGTAGCGGTTTTCGCGTGCGTAAAGGGCGTATGCTGCGGAGTCGAAGAGGTCGCAACCTAAAGCCACAGCTAAAGCCAGCATGTGAGGGTGCCCTGCGCCGAAGAGATGCAGCGGTCTCTCGGTGGGCAAGTTCATCTTGGCAGTCATAATCATATCCACAAGGACATCGTAGCGGTAGCCTTCCATCACTTCCGTCGGACTGCCTAAAGCGTGGATTTCGAATGGGAGTTTACCCATAGCAACAGCGGATTTTGCGACAAGGTCGAGGTGTCTTCCGCCTTGCACGGGCCCAACCCACAAGATGTCTTGGCGGGTTTTAAGTTTGAACAGAGCTTTTGCCCGTTTCAACGTTTCTGCTACGGTTTGTTTGGCTTGTTCTTCTCGGATATGCCAACCTGTGGGAATGTCCAGCATAGTGGCTATGTCGCTACTGATGCGTTCCTGGTAATCCACGATTTCTGCTTGGTTAACTTCGACTCCGCCATAGACGAGGATTTGGTAGGCGCCTGAATCCGTCATCACCGCGCCATCGTAATCAAGAAATTTGTGAAGACCTTGCTCTGCGACTTTGTCGCCGTAGCGTTTCTTTAGTATGTAAGCGTTGGTTATGACGGCTTCGAAGCCAAAATGTTCTCTGAGCCTTCTCGTGGGCACGGGTTGGATGCTGGGGTTGATGACGGGGAAAAGCAGTGGAGTCTCCACTGTGCCACTTTTGGTTTTGAGTTTGCCGATTCTGCCGAGGAGGTCTTTTTCTTTGGTTTCGAAGCTCATCTTGAACCTAGACTTATCTGCGTGCGGGCTTATAAAAAACGTTAGCCCACGCAAAAAGCAATCCTCGAATAAAAAGAAAATTCATATAAAATTAAGTTCGGACAAGTTCATCTACGAAAGGCAGAGCGCACTTAATTTTGTGAAGATAACCGAAGTTAGATGAAAATTTATGTCAGCATCGTCCAACTTCAACTTGTGATGGTTGAGTTACGATTACAATCACATTTATGTTGGTTACAAGTGTGGTCTTGCGGGAATTGAATTGAGTGAAAAAAGCCTAAAGCAAAACAGGTATAGCCTTGTTTAACATCTGAATTTATTAGGTTTCGCAATGAACCGCAAAGAATTTGTGACAATAATTATTGCGGCGTTACGCAAATGGCAACAAAATAATGCCACATTGCGAGCGGCGGCCCTCTCTTTTTTCATTATTTTACCTCTTCCATCTCTTTTACTCATCGCTGCAGACATTTATTCGCAGTTTTTAGGTCAAGCTCAAGCTACTCAACTGCTCATACAACAGATAGGTGCTCTCTTAGGACCAACAATTGGGTCTCTTATCGGCGACCTCCTTCAAGGCGCGACGAACCCGTTCACTTCAGTTTTCAATTCTTTCTTTAGTGTGGTTTTTGCTGTCGCAGGCGCAATAGGAGCATTTGCAGTGCTTCAAGACACTATTAATGTGCTTTGGGATGTTGAGTTACCTAAAGGTCGAAGCATAAAAACGAGGATACGGGAACGATTTTTCCCGTTCGTTTCCGTTTTAGGTGCAACTTTTATTTTAGTTGGATTAATAGAATTTGCCAGCTTAATTTTTGTTACAGTCAATGACGCTTTTGGAAGAAGCATTGGATTGTTTGCTGCTTCAGCGTTTCTATTTTCAATTCAATTCCTGATTTTGTTTGGTTCAGCCGTTCTTTTGTTCGCAATCATATTCAAGGAGATTCCTGATACCGCAGTTGAATGGCGAGATGTTTGGTTAGGCGCAGTAATAACAGCGGTAATCTTCACCATTACGAACACTTTGTTCAGGTTTTACTTGCAAACGTTTCCAGTTACATCCTTGGCGGGAGCTTCGGGATCACTGATAATTCTGTTTTTGTGGGTTTTCATAGTAGCCGAAATCTCGCTGTATGGGGCTCAGTTTACACACTGTTACGCTGAAACTGTGGGTTCGCACTCTGAAAAAGGGCGAAACCATGAACACCCATGGAAGCGATTGAGATTGGACGAAGCAATTTATGAAAAGACATTTCCAGAGTATCTTCGAGAGGAAATCGAGGGTCTCATGTCACGAAAACATGAAGAAAACGAAGAGCTAAGCACCAAAACTGAAATAGTAGAAAATGAACCCGAAAAACACAAGAAAAAAAAAGCGCCAGCCGCAGAACATGATAAGCAACTTGGCCCAAGTTCAGAAGCAGAGAAAGAATGAGAAACTGCAAGAACCTAACCCACAAATCTCTTTTTCAAAAAAAGAATCAGGCGGTACCTCAGAAAAAGAATATGAAGTAAGTTTGAAGCGGAGAACGAAAAAGAAGACTCCGCGTAGAAAGAGGATTCGGGATAAATACTTTTAGCATAAGAGAAGGAAATACGCAATAGTGAGTCGAATCAGGCAGGCTTATATCAGAAGCCACATCTAATACGGACATCATCTAAAGGAAGCTACAAATCATGGTGTGCAGTATCGAAATCACAGAGAAACCGCAACTAAACGACCCTATCCTCATCGAAGGCTTGCCAGGCATAGGGTTCGTCGCCAACATCGCTGCTTTGCACTTGATAACTGAGTTGAAAGCGAAGCGCTTCGCCGAAATCGTTTCCTCCAGTTTCCAAGACTTCGCCGTTTTGACTGAAACTGGTAGCGCACGTTCTCCTGTGAATGAGCTTTATTATGTGAAGCGTGAAGATGGGGGACGTGACCTTATCATCTGGTACGGGAACACTCAGGCTTTGACCACGATGGGGCAGTATGAACTGGTTGGGAAAGTGCTGGATATCGTGCAGGAGTTTGGGTGCCGCTTCGTGGTTTCCATCGGTGGCTTCAAGAAGGAAGAAGTGAAAGGTATACCGTCGCTTTACTCGGCTGCCACGGATGCGGTGACTTTGAAGGAATCTCTGGGTTTGGGAACGAAGATTATGGTTGGGCACATCTTCGGCATCGCGGGGCTTCTGATTGGAATCAGCAGGCTGCGGAACGTGAAGGGTTTTGCTTTGCTGGTGGATACGCCGGGTATGTATCCTGATGCTAACGCTACAAAGGTTGCGTTGACGGCTTTAAACAGCTTTTTGGGTTTATCTGTTGACTTAGCTCGAGTGGATGCTGCTGTGGCTCAGACGAAGAAGATGCTTGAAGCCTTCGGGTTAATCAGGAACATTCAGGAAGAAAAGAAGAAAGAGGAAGAGCAACTTCGCTGGTACATTTAGGTGCTGGCTTTTGCGTCAGCCATGAACGATTGGTAAACTTTTTGTACGCGTTCTGCTGCTGGGCCTGTGCCTTCGGTTACGCCGCGTTCGGTTAGTTTGACTTTGTCCATAACCCATATGAAGCCCTTGTCTTCGTAGAGTTTAACCATGGTGGGGAAGACTTTTTCGAGGCGGCTGGCGAGGGCTGCGAGGTCGAAGGGTTTTTCTGTGCTTGAGATTTGGGCGACGACGCTGCCGTTGAGGAAGATTCTGCGGGAAACCATTCCGGCTTCGTCTTTTGCTTCAGATATGCATAGGCTCATGTTATCGGGGTTAATGCCTAGAAGGTTTCCGGTGAATTTTCTTTCGGTTGTGGTGTAAACTGTGACGTGTTTATCGACCAGCGCTGCTATTTCGGTGGCGAGTTTTCTTTGCGCTACAGACACTCTTTAATCCTCCGTATGTTATCGCATACGATTGTGCGGACCAACTATTTATCTTTGATTTACTAGATTCCAGAAATGTCTTGTTTTTCTCTGGAACTATTGAAAACACAAATTGATACTTTTTAGTTACGGACAAAACTTAGCGCAATTTTTGAGTCTGTGCTCGGATATCTGGGCGTGCATGAACTAATTATAGTACTTGACTCACATGCAGTTAGGTTTGGCGATCTTTTTAAAAAACCTATGCTTCTCAAATATTTGAGCAATACAATAACGAGCTTCAAAACTGAAGCATTCTGAGTTGATCTATCAAGTCCAGCGAGTTGATTCTGTCATAATTCGCTTAAAAATTGTTGCTCCGTCGCTTACCTTCAATTTTTTCTCTCCCAATCTCTTCCTATAAATAATGGGAACCTCAACAATCCCAAAGCCTCTCCGCTCTACTTCATTATTCAGTTCCACTTCTATATCAAACCCTTTTGATTTCACTTGCCAGCCCTTTAGGATTTCAGCCCGAATTGCCCGCAACCCAGTCAACGGATCTTGAAGGTTAACACCATTAAGTAAACTATGAGAGAAAGCCAGAAGTTTATTCCCAAAATAAAATAGGTTATGTAGGGCTTTTTCTTCAGCGCGTCCGTTAAATCTGTTTCCGCAAACCATGCCCACATCAGGGTTATTCTCAAGCACACTAATCATTTTGGGGATATGCTCCGCCGGATAAGTGAAGTCTGCATCAGTGACAACAACGTAATCCACATAAGAACCGATGTGCCTGACAGCTTTAGCTATAGCATCGCCTTTACCAACGCCATCCTGAAACAGAATATGCGCACCCAAATCTTTAGCAATCTCAACAGTCCGGTCAACGCTGTGACCATCAACAACTAAAACTTGGCTAGGAACAACCTTCAGCGAAATCTCCGCTAACGTAAGACCTATTCCTTCCTCCTCGTTCAACGCCGCAATTATGACATCTGCGGAGTATTTCCTAACAAACTCCTTTCCCAAAGATTCTTCCCCCCAAATTTAAACTAAAGTTACATCTTCTTAACCAATCTATTATTCTCTAATTTGTGATAGCCGGAGCACAGCCCTATCTGCGCCCATGATTTGAGCTACTTTATAAAGGGTTATTAACCGAGTTAAATGTGCGTGACTGTGAACCCCCACCGACAGTCTAACGGTTGTGATTACATTGTTCGTTCCAACTACTGACAGAGACTGAAACTCGAAACTAAAGGGATAAACAGAGTTTTTCATGTTAGTCTTCAGCTTTTTTCCAGTCGGATTCAAAACTTGTTCTCAGTACACCTATGAGGTTGCTGTTGTTTGTCCAAAGAGAAGGGCTTTCGCCTAATCCGCTTTCTTTGGAGGTGGTGATTAATGCTTCTTTGTCATCTGACATTATGAAGTGATTCAAGGCTTCACGATGAAACTTGACGCTAACCGAAACGTTTCCGATGAGTTTTTTGACTCTTTCTTTGAGCAAAATGTCTGGGTTTTCTCCTTCAAAGAGCAGTCGAATCTGCGCCCCTTTCTTTATTGCATGCTTATGTTCATCTGAAAAATGACCCAAAACCTGTGCGATTCTTACTTTGTCTGCAATCAACCCGACTTCTTTTTCCGAGTTATTAATCAGTTCTGCAGTCTTTGCCAAAATTGCTTTCTTTTCCGCTATCAGTATGTAGATGCTTTCTTCTCCAGGAGGCGGCTGCTTCCAATCTTTGAGGGATAGCTTCTGGACCAT
>JBGOXQ010000001.1:0-22344 GCA_041479225.1 Bathyarchaeia archaeon | reverse complement strand
TGGCACAGGAATCACGAAAGCATTGAAACTAACCTGCAATTCGAAAACGACGAAATTCTCGACAACACAGTCGTTAAACTCGTGCACATGGCAGGGAAACACGTCAGCAGCGCCTTCCCAATCGTGGACGCTTCACTCCCAGGCAAACACCGCTTAGCTGTCTGCTACAGAAGAGAAATCACCCCGTTCGGCACCGCGTTCACCATAAGAAAATTCCGAGAAGACCCTTACTCAATTATAGATTTGATTAACATAGGCACTTTCTCAGAGGAAATGGCAGGTTACCTGTGGCTGTGCCTAGAAAACCGAGCATCAATTATGATTCTGGGAGGAACCGCGGCAGGTAAAACCACCGCCCTCAACGCATTAGCCTGCCTCATCAAGCCTGGAAGCAAAATCATCACCATCGAAGAAACCGCCGAATTGAACTTGCCACATGAGAACTGGGTTTCACTCATCGCACGCCAAAGCTACGGTTTAGGCGGAAGCAACGTTGGCGAAGTAGCCCTGTTCGACTTGGTAAAAACTTCAATGCGTCACCGCCCCGACATGTTAATCGTAGGCGAAGTCCGAGGTCAAGAAGCGTACGTTCTCTTCCAAGCCTTAGCCACTGGACACGGCGGCATGTGCACCATGCACGCTGAAAACCTGGCTTCTGCAGTTAAGCGTCTCACTCAAAAACCTATGGAAATCTCACCCGCCTACATTCCGCTAATGAACATTGTGCTGTCGGTACAGCGGGTTCACCTTATCAAGAACGGCGAGAAAAAAGCTTACCGGCGCGTGCTCAACGTTAACGAAATCGTAGATTTCGACAATTACATGAACGCGTTCGAATGGGATCCAGCTAAGGACGCGTACGAAATACATCTGGAAAAGAGTGCACTGTTATTATCCATATCCACGCGTTCAGGCTTAACCACCAAAGACCTGCTAGATGAAATCAAAAGACGCAAAGATGTCCTGCACTGGATGCGCGAAAAAAACATCAGAAGCTACAAAGAGGTCGCCAATATAATCGCCGAGTACTACGCGAGACCAAAACAATTCTACGAGAAACTTCTATCAGGAGAGGAGGTAAAGCCTATTGCCGCTTCTAGAGAAACTTGAAGGCTGGTCTTTCCGCCTCTTCGGAAAAATGGCGCCGTCCTTCCTGACGAAGGTTTTCCAATTCAAAGGTCCGTTGGAGAAAGCACGGGTTAGAATTTATCCTGAAACTTACGTTTCCATGATGCTTTTCGTTTCTATGCTGACTATCCCCATATCCATTGTAGCCGCGGTAATCGCAGTCCTATTCAGTTTCGTTTATCTGTTCATCTTGGTGCCGCTTCCCTTCTTCGTTTTCTTAGGCTTCTGGATGATTCCCATGTCTAAAGCCAGCGACCGCGCCTCAAATCTGGAAAGGGAAATGCCATTCGCCGCTGCGTACATCAGCGTTATGGCTTCGGGTGGAATAGCGCCCTACACGAGCTTTAAGCGTTTGTCAGAAGTGCAGCTTATGCCTGCTATGCAGCTGGAATCAAGAGACATCATGAAAGACGTAGAAATCTTCGGCATCGATCCGCTGTCGGCTATGGAAGGTGCCGCGAAGAAGAACCCGCTGGACGTTTTCAAAGACTTCCTCGGCGGTTACTCTTCAACAGTAATCATCGGCGGCGATATCGGACACTTTCTGGAACGCAAAGCCGAAGACATTTTCAAGGTCAGAGCGTTGCGCGTAAAAGCTGCTGCAGAACGCCTTGGTATGCTCCTGGAAACTTTCATAATAGTCATGGTTATGATGTCGCTTTGTTTCTACATTATGTTCGCTGTGGACCAAATCGGCTCCGGGGCAAGCATTAACACGTCATTGTACAGCGGCATTATCATGTACACGTATTTGTTTACGCCTCTGCTTTCAATGCTGTTTATCTACTTAGCGCATAGCATGCAACCTAAGACTCCGATCACGGAGATGCGACCCTACAAATTGTTTGGAGTCTGCAGCGTATTCGGTATAATTCTCTTCCTGTTACTCACAGACTTCATGGGCGCTATCTCGTTGCCTTTCTTCAGTTCTCTCCCAGCTATGGGCATCGATTTGCCAGTTGCCATTGCAGTTTCGCTGTTCGTCGCTACCGCTCCAGCCGCCGCCTTGAACATGAAGCTGTCTAAAGAGAAAAACAGCATGGAGCAAGGCATCAACAGTTTTCTCCGAGACTTGACGGAAGTCAGAAAAACGGGTTTGTCTCCGGAAAAATGCATTGAAAGCCTCTCCAAACGGGACTACGGCGCATTTAGCAAGGAACTTCGAAAGATTACCTCAGAGATTTCTTGGGGAATCCCCATAAAGCGCGTCATTATGGATTTCCTCAAACGAACCCACAGCTGGATGGTTCAGATAGTCATGTTCCTCCTCGTTGAAACCATCGATGTAGGCGGAGGGACTATACCTATGATTGAGTCTCTCTCTCGTTTCAACAACCTGACCCAGGAAGTTGAAAAAGAGAAAAAGATGTCTGTCCGTCCCTATGTGTTCATGCCGTATCTGGCTTCGATTCTTCTTGTGGCAACAACGATTATGATGATGAGTTTCACCATGAACTTCGGCGGAGGAACCATTGCAGGCGTTGCCGTTGGAGCTAAGAGAGACCTCTCCGGCATCCAAACCATATTCATATCTTCAGTGATTTTCCACAGCTACCTCATCGGCATAGTTGCTGGAAAAATAAGCGACGAATCTATAGCTGCAGGGTTCAAGCATGCATCCATACTCGTAGTAATCGCTGTAATAGCTGCCAAACTCATTCCACAATTCATCAACTTAGGATAGGAGCAAAGAAAACACGAGAATAAACCATCCACGTAGAAGTCTGCGCAGAGACAACAGAGCGGTCAGCCCAGCCATTTCAACAGTCATAATCACCTCGGCTGTCGTCGTTATGGTTCTCGTGGCTATGGTGTACTCAAACGGCTTCTTGAATTCGCGCTTAGCTGAAAACGAGTTCACCACCAACAAACAGTTCATGCTAACGACGGGACTTCAGATTGACGACATCGCTTGGACCCTTGGCCGTGCGCAGACTGTTCGCTACTCCAGCACATATGGGGCAGTAACATTCCAAAATGGAGCTTTAAATTACACGGTGGAAATCTTCTCTGAAGATGGAGGGTCACCGCTCAACTTCTCTTACCAGACTGGCATAATCCTGTTTAACATGCCTACAAGTGTTTACACTGTAAGCAACGGCTATTTCGAACGCATCTTTCCCAAAGACAGCCGCCTCATGCGAGATGGTTTCACTGCAGATACTCGTCTTGTTCAAAATGGTTCCACAGCCGCCGTAAGTCACGTAAACGTCGTGGAAAAGTTACCCATGACCGCAGGCAACTTCACAAGTGTAGCTATTGTGCCCAGCATCAGGATAATGAACTCCTCGATAAACGGGCAAAACTACGCTCGGCTTTACTTGCCTTTGCTTGAAGGCGGCTCTAACCCTTCGCTGTCTCAATCGATCACACTGATTGGCAAAGCTGTTTCTCATTATATACGTCAAAACGTCACCTCGATTCAAATAAAGGTCAGTTACCCAGCGTCTACTCAAGGGTTTGACTCCCAGTTTTTCAAATTCCATTTCAATTCCAGCCCAGACATTTATACTCTGAATTCCACAAGTGACCCTCCTTTGCCTTCTAACCCTGTTGTTGAATTCTATGTTGGAGAAGTGACTGTCTCTCTGGGATTATACTCATAGGATATGGCTTAACTATGGTACACATCACCATCGAATATATGATTCTCATTCCCGTCTTAATCCTCCAAATGTTCCTCTTTCCATTAACAGTCGGCTGGATCATGAATGCAGGAGTAGATTCACGCAGGTCTCTTGAGCTTCAAGAAGTAGCGAGCCACCTTGGGAGCTCGATTCAGCAAGTGTACTTGTCTCTGAACCACACTACAATTCAGGCAGGTACGCTTAGAAATAATCTGGAAGCTCCGCTCTTCATAGAAGGATATGCCTACAATGGAACCGCAACCCTGTCAACAATTCTAGGAGATGCAGTTTTCGGCTCCAGCAAAGTCCTAAGCATCACTTTGCAGTACCAAGGTTTGGATATCTCAACCACCACCTCCCTTACGATGGGGCAAAACGTTGAATGGAAAACATCCACGTTCGCCAGCAACTCAAGCGAGGCTTGTTTAATTGCTGAAAAATACCTGAACGATACCATCCTGTTATCTTTCGGAACATAAAAGGAAGGAAAATATTGGCAGGCGCAACCATAGACCACCTAATTTCGATAACCATTTTCCTAGCGGCGATACTGCTCTTCGTCAACCTCTTTAGCCAAACCAACCAAACAGCCATAATTTATGAACAGCACAGAGCTGTTGCTACAAAATGCAGTGACTTGCTGGACAACATATTATTGAACCCTGGGAGTCCCAGCTACTGGGGCCAGAAATCTGACAACGTCACAGGTTTCGGCGTGCAAGACCCTGAGTTCACGGAGTATCAGGCTAGTCCATTTTCGCTCATGCGCTTAGCTCCTTCAACGGCAGATACAATTGTCTACGATAAAAATAGTCCAGACGTATATTATAGCGATGTCTCGATGGGTTTCGGGCAGAGTCTTCTGATGTCGAATGCTGCAGTAATAAATTATTCTTTGGCGTTAAAATTGCTGGGAATAAACAACACATACGGCTTCCAACTAACGTTGACTCCGGTCGTTAACGTCTCAATAATAGATGATTATTCCACTGGCCATCTGAGATTAAACATAAGCCTCAGCGGATTAGGGTTTCCGCTTGCGGGCGCTTCTATAAACTATTGCTTAATCCTTGTTTCACTCTCGGCTGAAACTGGATTTCCGTCTTACACGATGCAGGGTGACAACATTTATGCTGACGGGCAAGGTTTAGCTTCAGTGGAATTTCCGGCTACGACTAATGCACAGCAGTGTTATGCTTTCATAGTTTATGCTCATTTAGGCGGTATCGGCGCAATGGGTTTTCATGAATACGTCTCCTCCAGTGAACAGCATGTGGTTCCTATCGTTAACGACCTTTCTCAGCATTCAGTCTTGATTGCCCACAATTATGACCTTAACTCTTCAAATCCGCTATATTCAACTTTGAAGTACAATGCGACATTTGTCCTCTCAAGCGTCTTTTACAATGGCGGCTCATACATTCCCTACTTAAACAACTTGACAGGAAATGTTGTTTCTGGCGTTGGCAACCCCTATGTCAATATTTCCATTCCTGAAAGCGGCGATAACGCCAACGTTCCCTACAGTCCTGGCATTCTAATAATCACGTACCAACAAGCTGATGATGCAACGAAGGGCGGGGTTGTAGTGATGCCTTGGGGTATTAGCGCTTTAGCGTTTCCAGTGACATTCGGCGGCAACCCGCAAAAACAGGAGTGGGTGGCGACTGACCTTCGGCAGGTCACGGTTAATCATGTTTCGTATCAGGCGAAACTGGCGTTGTGGAGTTATCAAGGGCAACAGGTGGTGGTTCCTCAAAGATGATGCGAACCGTTGAAGTTCTAATAGTTATCATAATCATCACTGGAGCATTTATAATATCGTCGTCTTTTGCGGTTCTTCCTTGGCCACGCCAAGTTTCTCCCGTTAACCTCAGGCGCCTTTCACTTACGACCCTGCAGACTTTGGATTCAAACTACGACTTAAGCAACGCAGCGTTTGACACTAAGAACGTGTCACTTTGGTCAGGGCTAAACGTTGCCTTGTCGGCTTCTTTGCCGCCTAACGTGTTGTACAACCTGACAATTTACGATGTGAACAGCGACCAAACTGGAGCCGAACTCTACACGGCGAACAGGTCGATTTCGAACGCGGAAAGTTTAGGTGTAACTTCTGACGCTTCTTCTTACTTAGTTGCTTCGTCCAACGTAACGTTTGACGTTACTCCTGAAAAAATAGGTGAAAGCAACGGTCACGCATTAACGCTATATATTTTGAACTGCAGTGATGCAACCGGATGGTGGATTACTGGCTATACCGCGCAAAGCTTAGCTGAAGACCTGTACAAGATTTTGTCTCCTTACTTTATGAAAACGGTAATGGTGCAAAACACTGCTCAGCTTAAGCAGTTGCTGGATGGCAACAAAATTTCGGATTCGCAAGATGAACATGTGCAGAACGCCATAATAATTAACACTTTTGGAGAGTCTGTACCGATGCCTCAGGAGTACTATAAGGGGCATGAACGAGAAAGCCAAGGTTACAATGCAAGTGCTGGCGTCCGAGCTTACACCAAATACTGTTACACTCTGGGAAATTTGACTCGAGCGTACAATTGGACTTGGGCAAGCATAGTGGGGTATCCATTTTACTATGTTAGCAACACCGCAGTCTTTACTGGGGAACAAAACAATTTCGGCATTTATGGCATGAATCAGACTTCACAGGGCGGCGTAAGGGCGTTTCTTGAGGGCTTAGACAATCAACCTTACCAATTTAATGAAGCAGGCGTCATGAGCGATGTAGGTGTTGTTACTCTAACCAGCACCGTGGTGGACTTCTGCAACTATTATGGCATTTACCCATCATCATATCAAACTTCCACAAGGGCTTTGTCGTTATTATCGGACGGCTATCACCTTTCAGTCGGGCTTAACGTATTCAACCCAGTTGGAAATTATCTTCCCGGTGCGGTTTACAACCATGTTTCAGCTGGAGATTCAAATACCACAGGGTCATTGTTGGCAATAGGCTTAACACGCACACCCGACGTCAGAATTACCGCAATTAGTCTTCTTTCCTACTATGCGCCTCGACTTTACCGTTCCGAGTTCACAGCTTATGGCACTTCGCGACTTGTAGTTCTGCAGCTTGGATTAGTGGGAGGCGTCTAAGTGAACAATAGAGGTCAATTCTCGATTATTGCTGCCATGTTCGTAGCAGTAATTCTCATATCAAGCGTCATGATGACTTACTCCGCCATTCGTTACAGCTCTACTCAGGAAGAACCACAGATTCTGAGTGCCATTGACGAGACAAACTTGGCGTTGAAGCAAGTTTTGGGCTTCACGGTAGGCTATTACGGTTCCGTTTTGCAGGTGACAGGCAACTCAACTTATGCTCGCGCACTTGCGTCGAAATATTTGGACAGCGGCTTAGCAAACATAGCTGACGTAAAACCCGAATGGGGTGCCTCTTTCACTATTACTGATTTAGTTTTAAGCAATTACTGGTTCATGAACGCGAGCTACAGTAAAGGCACCTTAACTGTGAATTATAGCCTAACAGGCTTGGGTGTTTCTGGCGTGACCTATTCTGCGTCTTGTCGGTTAGATGTAAATATTTTCCAGTCTTCCTCCAGTAGCCAAGTCTGCCTGAACGTAACTAAGGACGGCGAAGAGCCGCTGAATGATTTGGGCAAGCAGAACTTCAAGTTTTACCGTTACCGCTATTCCAATTTGACTTGGGAGATGGTGAGTCCAAGTAATGAGCCGATTGCTTTCTCAAACGGCACGTATTTGGTGGACGTCCCGCCTGATGTGAACCCGTACGCTTACACGATTCAAGTGGAAGATACGCGTGGCTTAATTGTTGCAGCTTCCTCGTTCAGCCAGTACACTTCCTCGCTGCTGTTCAACAGCACTTTTGTGAATGATCTTGATTTTGTGGATTCATCGACCTCTAATGTAGATTCTTCTTCTGGGGCTGGCACGCACAGCAACTTTGAGGAGCAGAAACGAGGACCCGACAGCATCCATGATACGTTGACTGAAGGGAACGTGGGTAACGCGTCTCAAGATTATTATCCCAACAATTACATTCCTTTAGGCTCGACAACTCTGGTTTCTGGTTCTCTGACGGATCTGCAAAGCGATAACGCCGCATACATGAAATTCCGAGCTTACCCCTCCGCCTTTTCTGGGTCAGCATCCTTCGGATACTCAATCAAAGGTAATTATTCCCAAGATATTGAAAACGTGATTAGAGGATCGCTTTTCACTGCGTCTAGTGGAGGCATAGCTCAAAACATATCCACATATATAGAATTGACAGGTGCTTCTCAAACCTTTGGCCAACCCAGCACACAATATTCGACAACAGCATCTATTGAGAACACCATCAAAGGTTCACGTTTCTCA
Source organism: Bathyarchaeia archaeon (assembly GCA_041479225.1). Taxonomy (GTDB): domain Archaea; phylum Thermoproteota; class Bathyarchaeia; order Bathyarchaeales; family Bathycorpusculaceae; genus JADGNF01. Next base: position 14,230 of record JBGOXQ010000001.1, on the reverse strand, counting down.
CCAAGCTATAATGGAGTCGCAACAAGCATCACAGTCTACATAGACTTATCGAGCACATCAAGCCGAACGGTAAAAGCTGCTATCTACTCAGATGCGCATGGTTTAATTGATAGTACAGAGGAAAAAGTGGTCACTTCGGATGGGTGGGTCACTTTCAATTTCCTAGATCCTAAACCGACTTTGGTTGCAGGCACAAACTATGTTCTTGTAGCATGGTCTAATGAGGCAGGCGGGTCCGTCTACATGCACTATCAGAGCGGCTATTCTGGTGAAGGTCACAGCATTTCTCAGACTTACGGTGGTTGGCCTTCTTCACCCAGTTTCAGCCATGAAAGTCGTGAATACTGCATATACTGCACCTATCAACCGTCAGCGAAAGTTAAAGCAGCCATCTATTCATCCTCTCACAACTTTGTGGCTGGCACAGAAGAGAAAACGGTTTCTTCGGATGGATGGGTTACCTTTAACTTTGCAGACCCCCAACCCGCATTAACTGAAGGCACAAATTATGTCCTTTCTGTTTGGGCGGCGGATACAGCTGGAGATGTGCTAATATTCTATGACGGCGGCAGTTCTAACCAAGGGCACTCTCAGTCAATAACCTATGGAAGTTGGCCAAGTTCTGCAAGTTTTAGCCATAGCAACTACAAATACAGCGTTTCCTGTTCCTACGCGATTGCGTCCGAATACTCTTGTGAAGTGGAGTTTGCTGGTTTATCAAACCTGAACGATTGGAATAGCTTAAATTGGACCATAGACGGTTCATCAACCAGCAGCGTGGACGTCACACTTCAGCTCTATGATTATAGTACAGGGCAATATCCAACAAGCGGCAATGGGTACCTGACTTCAACTTTTGTAACCTCGGACACGACAAAAAGGCAAAACATAACCAGCAGCTCCGCCGAATTCAGAGACGCGATAGGTGGGTGGAAGGTTAAGTTTAGAGCCGTGAAATCAACTTCGTTCAACATAAGCATCGACTTTGCAAAATTCAATCCAGCAAGCGCCAACTATGCACTGGATCTTGAAGAACAATGGATAGAACTAAACCAAGCTGTTCACAACCCTGAATTATGTATTAAGACTGGGGCGCTGGGCTTGGAAAACTTGGCTGTCGACGTGTGGAATAATCAGTCGGGACCGGGGCATTGGGATAGTTTTCTTGGGAGTCTGGTCGAAAACGGATGGAACAACAAGTCAATTGCCACATACCTGAGTTCATCCACTTTAACTATAAGGTTCAGTAGCAATGATGCAGGAGATACTGTTCAAAATAATTGGCTAATAGATGCTGTTTTCTTAAGGGCAGAATCTGACCAAAGCTTATTTACTTCATTGAATGACGCGGTGGTAACAGTGGAAGTGCTGCAGAATGGGACCATGCGTTGGTTGGGGCAAAATCTGCGGTTAACAAGTCAGGAAATCCCGATTCCGCCCGTCCCAGTGAAATCTATTCACTTGAAGCAGACCATAGATGGCGTGAATCAGGAAGTGCCTTTCCAAGTGGAAGACTGGGCATCTGAATACAGTGTTCCGTTGGGTTTAACGAGTAACACCACCGTTTTCAGTAATCGGCAGATGATAGTTTCGCTCATCAGCACACATGTTTCGCAGTTCACGATTTGGTGGAACGGCAGCGACGATGCAGTTCAAACTCCCTTAGCCTTCACCAACAGATACTTCAACAACGATAATCCAAATGGCGGAATACTGAACAATGGTAGATTAAACCTGCAATTCGGCAGTGGCTTCACCGTAACATCCACCGTAGTCGGGGGCACTGGTGCTTCGAGCGTGGCTAGTTTCATGCGTTTGAATAATAAAACAAGTTCTTATGGGGCAGGATTAGCGTACGTGATTCACCATGGAGTAATAAGAGATGTCGTGCAGCAGGAAGCCGAATGGTCTGGCGGTGCAACTAACTGCCCGAACGTCTACTCAAGCATAGTGCTGACTTTGCCAGCTAATGCAACCTATTTCACCTACCAGCTGCGCTTAACGTTCATAGCCTCACAACAAGACCGCACAATAACAGACTTGTGTCCTCTAAGCCTCTCATATAATGTGGGTCAATTTCAGACTGAAAACGGTACAGTATTACACGACCCAATCGTGGCACCAGGGGGCGGAATTTTCAACAACTTCCTCTCAAATCCTTGGACGGCGCATCACTGGAGCCAATTCATACAAGGCACACGAGGCGCAGGCTTAATGTTCACTGACGCGGCGAACCAGAGGCTCTACGCGTTTGACTCCATGGCTAGAAGCGCCACAGGTGCACTAAAGGCAGATAACTCGACAGGCAGAATTGAATTGCTTCCAGTGGCAATTTTCCAGGTGCAATTCCAATCTACTTTAGATGTGACTTGGCATGGCGCTGTGGTGACGTTTGACGGCGGAAACCCCATATACTCAAATAACGGTCATGGGTTGTGGATTCTTGCTGAGCTTCCGCCAACCATGACCGTGAACACTGGCAACTAGAAAAGTTAAGTTTAAAACACATACCACTAATTCATATTTGTGTTTCATACAGAATAAATAGGTAAAAGTTATTTTATTAAAGTAAAGGGTGAAAGAGTACGGTATTCAAGATAATGAAATCTAGGAAAGGCATATCCCCAATATTAGCCACGTTACTTCTGATCGTCATCGCAGTTGCAGCTATAACCGTCACTTACGCGTGGATCATGACCTACATGGGCAACACCACTGAAAAAGCAGGAGTTCTGCTTTACGAAGCCAACGTGAACTTTGCATCTGGCACACCAAAGAATATCACTATAGACATCGGTAACTCAGGAACAGCCAACACACAAATCCTTCAAGTATACGCAGGACAAAATGCAACATCCATGCAAGTATACACGCCAACCTACAACAGCGGTTCCTCTCAGACTCTCGCTGCAAACACCATTACCAGTTTCAACGTTACCATTACTTGGACAACAGGACAAATGTACTACTTCAAAGTAGTTCCAACCGCGGGACAGCAAGCCTTAGAATTCCAAGAAAGAGCTCCGTAAACCTTCTTTTCTTTTTTTAAATAAGCCAACCAACCAATGCTTAGAGGACATTTTATTAATCCGCGAAAGCAATCAATGTAAGAAAACTCAACAACTTCAAAGAGGCTTCACGGTTTGCAAATAATCTTTGCCGCAGCAAGAGTAGCAGTGTCAATCGCCATTCTCGTTTACGCTTCTTGGAGCGACTACAAAACCCGCGAAGTTAGCAACCGCGTCTGGGCAGTCTACGCACCCATAGCCCTTGTGCTTTCACTTGCCGAATTGCTGCTTTATGACTTTTCGCAACTTTGGCTTTTCGGTTTAAGCGTAGGCTTAACCACACTGTTCGCTTTCCTCCTGTTTTACACGGGTGGATTCGGAGGCGCCGACGCTAAAGCCTTGATGTGCATCGCTTTGGCATTGCCTTTCTTTCCTGCAATCCTCATTACGCCAGTCATACCTGGAGGCATGTCGCCGCTTTCCCAGACCATATTTCCGATTACCATACTCAGCAACGCTGTGCTAATCGCCGCGGCAAGTGGAATCTATTTGCTGATTCGCAACTTCATCACGCGAGCCAAAACAAGAAGACCGCTCTTTGAAGGAAGCTTAGCAAAAGAATCAGTGGGCAAGAAAATTCTTGTCTTGGTGACTGGTCAAAAGGTCTCCATTGCTACGTTGAAGGCAAAGTGGCACGTTTACCCCATGGAGGATATTGAAGTTGAAAGCGAAGGCGGCCAGTTGAAGAGAAAAATCATGGTTGTGCCAAAGGACGAGGGAAGAGACCAAGTTGTCTCACGGTTATCCGGAGCTGCTGAGGCAGGAAAAATCAGCGATGGCGTCTGGGCTACACCTGGTTTGCCCATGCTAATATTCATCACCGTCGGCTTGATATTGGCACTTTCACTCGGAGACATAGTGTGGATATTGGTCAGCCACCTGTTCGGATAGCAGTGCCACCAACACAGCCTTCCCGTCAAGCCCTTTTAAGTATCTATAAGGGGGGTATAGTTCTTTCCGAGCAACTAGTTTACCCAGTTTTGCTTCGCTTCGAATAAGAAAACGATGCCACACCCATAAGAACCGAACCAAAACTAACAAACGGAACAGCGTAAATTCGATAAGGAAAACTGCTGCTCAAAGTCAAAGCCCAGTCTTCACCTATAGCATACGAGTAACAAATCGTACTGATAGTGAACAAAGCCATTGCAGCTAAAAGCATGAAAAGCTCAGTTTTAAACTTCAACCCACATCCCCCACTTGCTCTTTTTCTCTCCCTCGACCCGTGCCTTCCCAGATTAGGCAGAAAGGTTATTTTAGCTTTTGGGTAAAACAAGTAAGCAGGAAGGTTCTCACACATGACCAGATGCAAAAACGATCTGCTTAATTTCCTACAAAAACCAAGCAAAAAACTAAACGTAGTTACCACGCCAGACTTTTTCCTCGATCGCCTCGTGAACCTGAACTGCACCATCCAAGAATTCACCTCTACAGCTACCAGCGTTATTCAACACAAAGGCGGAAGCATCGACCAAATCCAACAAACCGACCTTCGAGGAGGAAACGCCATCAACGTAACCTCAGCTTTAGCCGCATTAGGAGCCAAAGTCACCCCCATAGTCTGCACCAGCAAACTCGGAAGAGAACAGATACGCTTCCACCTCAAAGAACTCAGCGTAGACACCTCCCACATCAAAACCTACCCAGAAGCATCCATAACCACAGCGTTAGAATTCAAAACTGAAAACGGAAAAGCAAACGTAATGCTCAGAAACTTAGGCTCCCTCACAGACTTCGGACCCTCAGACCTAACCGACAAAGATTTTGAAATCATTGAAAAAGCAAATTATGTATGTGTATTCAACTGGGCTGGAACCCGAAAATTCGGCACAGAACTCGCAGAAACCGTCTTCCGCCACGCCAAAACTAAAGGCAAAGGAAAAACATACCTTGACACCGCAGATCCCATGCCGAACAAAGAAGAAATCCCCGAACTCATGGAAAAAGTCCTGAAAAGTCCGCTTGTGGATGTTCTGAGCGTGAACGAGAACGAAGCAGTCACATACGCGACGTTGCTTGACTCAGAAATCGGCAAGAAGAGAAAGCATATGCGGCTTGATGATTTAGCCATGGAAGCCGCACGAATTCTGGCTAAACGCTTGAAAGCCAGAATAGACCTGCACACAACAGCGTATTCAGCAGCCCTCACAAAGAAGCATGAAGTGGTTGTTCCAGCCTTCAAGATCAACGCGTTAAGAGCAACAGGTGCAGGAGACGCATGGGACGCAGGAAACATCATCGGCAACGCAAACGCACTTACCGACGAATGCCGATTAGCCTTGGCAAACGCCGTTTCAGCCTGCTACCTCTCTGACACCGAAGGCACACATCCAACAAGGCAAAAACTGGCAGCCTTCATAAAGAAAGCCACATGGCAGGGCTAAGCCAAATTTTTTAAGCACCACCACTTAAACCATGCAGTAACACGGAACTAGATGAAGGGGTAACTTGGCTAAACTGTTCGGAAGCTCAGGAGTCCGCGGCACAGTAAACATCGCTTTAACGCCGCAACTCGCATGCAAAGTAGGCTTAGCCGCAGCCACACACGCAAAAGCGAAGAAAGCGCTCGTGGCAAGGGACACGCGAGTTTCAGGTTTGATGCTTGAGGATGCGTTGGTTTCGGGGTTGATGGCTGCTGGTGCAGATGTATCTCTGGTTGGTATGGTGCCAACTCCCGCGTTAGCTTACTTGACCAAGGTGTTGGGCGCGGATGTGGGTTTCATGCTTACGGCTTCACATAACCCGCCACAATACAACGGCATCAAAGTTTTCAGTAGCGACAGCCTATCCTACACCGATGAGAGCCAAGATGCGGTTGAAAAAATCGTGGACACAAAAGCCTTCAAGCTTGCGGATTGGCGAAGCCTCGGCACGCCTTCCATAGTTGACGTTAGCCAAAGATACGTCGACATGGTTGTGAAAGCCGCGGCATTGCGTAAAAAGTGGCGTGTTGTCGTTGACCCTGGTTGCGGAGCCACCTTCAACGTTGCCCCAGCCATCCTCAAAGCCTTAGGCTGCAAAATAACCGCCTTGAACGCCCAGCCTGATGGGTATTTCCCAGCGAGGAAATCTGAGCCCACAGCCGAATCCCTCATCGGCTTAAGTCAAGTGGTGAAGGCTCTTGGTGCTGATGTTGGGTTGGCTTTTGATGGTGACGGTGACCGCGCAGCCTTCGTGGACGACGAGGGCGCGTTTGTGGATTTTGACCGCGCTCTTGCAGCTTATTCTGCTTGTGTGCTGAAGCGGAGCGGTGGCGGAATTGTCGTGACGAATGTTGAGGCTTCCATGTGTGTGGAGACGATTGCAGAGAAGTATGGTGGCAAAGTGGTGCGAACCAGAGTCGGTGACGTGTACGTTTCTGAAGCCATGAAGCGTGTCGGCGCTGTTTTCGGCGGCGAACCCTGTGGCGCGTGGGTGCATCCGTACTTCCATTGGTGTCCTGACGGTCCGCTCTCGGCTGTGTTGATGCTTCGGGCTTTGGAAGAGGAAGGTAAGAGTCTGCGCGAGTTCATCAGTGAAGTGCCTGAGTATGTGACTCTGCGGGAAAACCTTACCGTCAAGAATGAAGTGAAGAAGAAAGTTGTGGCGGAACTGGAAAAAACCATTACAAAAGCATTTCCTGAGTTCAAGGATTTTTCGACGGTTGACGGTGTCCGCTTAGCGCTGAAGAATGGCTGGCTTCTGATTCGGGCGTCGGGAACGGAGCCGCTCGTCAGGGTTACGGTTGAGGGTAAATCGTTAAAAGATGCAGGCGACATAATGCAGAAAGGCGTAGCTTTAGTAAAGCAACACATAGGAGTCACAAGAAAATGAAGGCTGTAATCTTAGCTGCAGGGGAAGGCATCAGACTACTGCCTATAACGGCTACCCGACCTAAGCACCTTATCAGGGTCGGCGGAAAAGCGATTCTGGAGCACTGCTTAGACGCATTGAAAGCTTGCGGCATAACAGAAGCCGTGATTGTGACGCATTACATGGGTGAGGCGATTCGCAGTTACTTTGGCGACGGCGCCGAGTTCGGTTTTAAGTTGGACTATGCGGAGCAGAAAGCCGTGTTGGGAACGGGGAACGCTGCAAGCGTGGCTGAGCCCTTTGTTGAAAGTGATTTTCTGCTTGTTTATGGCGATTTGCTGTTCACTGCAGACGCCGTCAAAAAAGTACTTGACACTTACAAAAGCGGAAAACCCGCAACTGTGATGGCAGTGGTTCCCGTGGAGAAGCCTGAAAGCTACGGCATAATCGAACTTGCAAAAGACAAACGCGTGAAACGAGTAGTTGAGAAGCCGAGCCGCGAGAAAGCGCCATCAAACTTGGCAAACGCGGGGCTGTTTGTTTTTGGCAAAGACGTTTTTGATGTTTTGAGGCGGGTTAAGCGGTCTGTGCGCGGCGAATGGGAACTCACCGACGCCATCGCACTCTTAGCTGACGAAGGCAAGGCGGTTTTGGCTGCGGAAATTGCGAAAGATGACTGGTTCGACATCGGAAGACCTTGGGATTTGCTTGAGGCGAATGTTTGGGCTCTGAAGCGGATGCATCATAGCGTTTTGGGCAACGTGGAGGAAGGCGCTCACTTGCTCGGTCCTGTGACGGTGGCGGAATCGGCGCGTATTCGCTCAGGCGCGTACATCGAAGGTCCCTGCTTCATCGGCGAAGGCGCTGATGTGGGTCCAAACTGCTTCATCCGACCCTACACCAGCATAGGCAAAAACGCCCGTGTAGGCAATGCCTGTGAAGTGAAGAACAGCATAATCATGGATGGCACGCATGTGGGGCACATGTCTTACGTCGGCGACAGCATCCTGTGCGAAAAATGCAACTTGGGTGCGGGCACGATAACGGCTAATCTACGGTTGGATGATGAACACATAAAGATGATGATAAAAGACAAAGTCGTGGACACGGGCAGAAGGAAGCTGGGCGCTATCCTCGGCGACAACGTAAAAACCGGCATCAATGCGCTGTTTATGCCTGGCGTGAAAGTAGGCAACGACTGTTTGGTGGGCGCGGGGTTCATGGTTGAACGAGACTTACCACCGCACACCATGGCTTTGTTAAAGCAGAACGGAGAAACTCAAAAAAGAAAACGTTAGCCGCTGAGCAAAATCTGCCAATTGGCGCTTCTTGCTAAAGTTAGGAATATATGATAGTTTTACCAGTAAACTTCTATAGAGGTATAGAGTTGACGAAGGTAAGTGTTTACGTTAATGACGAAGTATGGGCAAACTTCAAACAGCAGGTTTTCAAAAAACACGGAAACCTAAGAAAATTGAGCATCGAGGTTGAAAAGCTATTACAGGAATCTGTTATGGAAAACACAGCTATTTCTGGATTCGAAAAACTCGGCGTTAAAGCAAAGGGAACAATGAGTTCTCAGGAAATCAAAGCGATAAGACCCGCGCTTAAAGGATTGCCATCAGAGGTAATTTTGAAGAAAATGAGGCAGAAAAGAGTTGTTGAAGCTCTATCTGGACAGTAGTACAATTCTCAAGAGATACTTGGCAGAGCCGGGTACAGAAACAGCTGATGTAATCTTTGACAAAGCTGAGATAGGTGAATTAACACTAACTGTTTCGCTCTGGAATATCGGTGAAGTCTTGGGCGTTTTGGATGCAAAACACAGACAGGGCTGGTTAGACGAAAAAGAGTTCAAGGCTGCTTTAAACAGTTTTGCAGACGAGTTTGTTAAACTAATGAGATTGAAAAATATGGAAATTCTCCCAGTTTTGTCCTCAGTTTTAACAGATGCCTGGAAGTTATTGATGAAGTATCATATTTACGAAGCAGATGCTCTTCAAATATCAACTTGCCTTCGCAACAAAAATGATGCACTCATAAGCAGCGACGAGAAACTTGTCGAGACTAGTATAAAAACGGGTTTACAAGCATTCAACGTGACAAAAGACGAACAAGAAATCTTGCATTTTCTTCAGCAACTTCGGTAACATCTTTTTTATTTGTTGGCGCAGGAACATTCGAGCAAAATCCCTGAAGGCTATGGGTTTGTCTCTTCGATTTTCGTTATCTTTGGTTTTGTGTCGCCTTTGATGCCCAAAGCCTTAGCTTCTTCCACTTGAACCATGCAGTCCACATGGTAAGCTTCGTTGAACGTCTTGTAGCCTGCCATGTTGAGGAATGCTGCGTCGATTGTTACAGGCGAGTCGCTGGCGAATATGCCTATGTCTTGCACCATTTTTTCTCCAGGGTTAGGCATGCAGTCGCAGTACTGCGTGATGTCTTTCGCGAAGCTCACGTACGACACCTTATCCTCTTTGAAAGTGGAAAGCACACCATACGCTGCGGAGGCAAGTGCTTTGCAGATGTTTTCTTTATGGGTGAAATGTATGGCTTCCATGGGGCAGGTCATGATGCAGAAGGGGCAGCGCATGCACAGCGGCGAGGTGTTTCGGGCTTTGCCTTCGTAGATTTCGGGCAGGTGCAGTTCGCAGGCTTCTTTGCATTTGCCGCATCCTGTGCATTTGGTTTGGTCGATTTCTATGCCTACGGTTCGGTGCTGGCGCAGTTTGCCTGCTGCGGGGGTGCAGCCCATGCCGAGGTTCTTGATTACGCCGCCGAAACCGCTGAGTTCATGTCCTTTGCAGTGGGTTATCACTATCATGGCGTCTGCTTTGGCGATGGCACCTGACACTTCGATTTCTTGAAGGATACCTTTGGTTTTCACAGTTTGATAGTTCTCGCTTCGCAAGCCATCTGCCACAATAAACGGTGCCATATTGTAGCCGTTTGTGAGCGCGGTTTGCATGTGGTCGTATGCGTTATTGCGATTAGCCTGATACAGCGTGTTAGAGTCGGTGAGGAAGGGTTTGCCGCCTGCCTCTTTGACTCTGCGGATTACGTCATGCACAAATACTGGCTGCACATAGTACGGGTTGCCTAACTCGCCCACATGCAGCTTAATGGCTACCAAATCATCTTTTTCTATGCAGTCAAAGGTACCTGATTCAGTGTAGAGGCGGTCAACCTCTTCAAGAAGATTTTTTGATGTGTCCCACGGAACGAAATGCACAGTCATGATGAGTTCACCGTAATTGAAATCTATTGACAACTCAGAAGTATTTATAGCATTAAGCAAGCATAGAAGTAGTAGGTTTAATCGATGGCTGAAGATTGGAAAAAAAGAATATCCGTTGACTCTAAGGTTCTCGCAGGAAAACCAGTCATAAAGGGCACCCGAATATCTGTCGAGTTCATCCTTGACTTGCTCGCGAACGGTTGGAGCACCGACAAAATTCTCAAGAATTACCCGCAACTCAAGAAAGAAGACGTAACCGCCGCCTTGAAGTACGCAACTGAAATTTTAACGGAAGAGAAGGTTTACCCGCTGCCTTGACCAAGTTTATCGCAGATGAAAATATTCCCAGAGAAACATTGGCTTTACTTAAGAAACAGCGTGTGGATATTATTTCAGTTACCGATTTCGCTTTTGGTTTGAGTGATTCAGATATTTTAGATTTAGCCAACAAGAATGGAAGAATAGTGGTTACTTTCGACAAGGACTTTGGCCAGTTGATTTTCAAAGAGAAGAGGAAAACGAAGGGTCTCATGTTGCTAAGGTTTGTTCCGAAGTCGCCTCAGCAAATAGCCAAGAGAATTCAGCAAGTGTTAGCCTCCGATATTAGTATGGAAAGATGCGTTGTTACAGTTAAGAAAGACAAAATAAGAGTCACTTCCGCAAAATAATGAAAAGCGTCCTCCTCAAGCGATCGCAGCAGGAAAACGACTGTTCTTGTGGGAGAACAGTTTGTTCTTCAGGGAGAGCTAAATAGAGTCGAACCGTATTCATATTCCAGCGACGAACCTTGAACAATCGCAGTGTGCTAATAATTGTGCTAATTTGCTTCTTGGCTTCAGGGTTGTTTGCAGTTCAGTCTGTTAAGACAGTAAAAGCTAACTTCATTCCCCCGACCGTGCCTCCACATGATTATGACACACCTACAATCATAATCTCTTCCCCGACAAATCAAACCTACAACTCAAGCAGCGTCTCCTTGAATTTCAATATAACCAAACCAAACTCATGGTACAAAGACTCTGGTCGTGGCTTCATAGAGTACAAAGGAGTAATCGGCGAAGTTAGCTATTATCTGGATGGTGGGGAACTTGTCAACCTTGATGTATTCGATAGCATGGACAATTCGTCTTCTTTGCAGTTTTCTGTAAATCTAACTGAACTTGCCGAAGGGAATCATACAATTGTAGTTTCCGAGTCAGCCACAAGCTACTACGCCCCTGATGTACTCAATAACTATCCAGACTACTACAGCAAATACAGCACGGTATTGAACAAGACCGACTGCGAAGTCAACTTCACCGTTGTTTTGCCTGTAAATATCTCCATTCTTTCGCCGAGAAATGAAACCTACAGCGAAAATTACATACAGCTAAGCATTGCTGTTGACAAACCAACTAAATGGATTGAATATAGCTTGGACAACCAAGCTAATGTAACCATTTTAGGAAGATATACCCTAAAGGGAATATCCTTAGGTTCGCACAACTTCACTGTCTTTGCAAAAGATTCTTTTGGAAATACTGGAGTCTCTGAAACAATAATTTTCAACGTAACCTCATTGTCTTCGCAATCCCCGAGCCCATCCGCTTCGCTTTCACCTACATCCAGCCCAAGTCCTATAGTTGAAACCGTGCCTCCGTCACCATTCCCCACACTTCAACTGTTAGGAACCATATTCGTCATCGCGACAGTCATTGCAGTTGCAGTTGTGCTTAAGAGAAGAAAAAAGTAGACTCCGAGTTCTCTGCGCATAGATTCTATAAATAGAGGGGGTATAGACAAAAAATCGCACCCCAGAACACACATAACAGTCAGCAACCAAAAGCAGCAGAAACGCACAAACCGTAACTAGAAAGTATCAATTTGTTTCTATAGTAGTTCAAAGAAAAATAAAAAGAAAAAAAGGGTTAGGGTTTTTTGTTCATCTCGTGGCGTATCCACCAGATGACCCCTATTATAGCAGGAATTGCGACGATGGCAGCTATCCAAACGAGTATTGTTATCATGGAACCAACAACGTAGTCCAGTGTCCAACTTGAAATGGCTGCATTCCAGTTTCCGTCAACGTAGACTTTGATGGCGAACGCGATGAAAGCCAATGGCCCGATTGCTCCTCCAGCTTTGCTTGACCGTGATCCTTTGCCCATGTGGTATTCTTTCTTTTCTTCAGCTGGCAGTCTCTTCCACCATTGCCAACCTATTATTGCACCGACTGCTACGGGTATGCCGATTAGGACAAGCTCCCAGAAGATGGCATGCAGAATAAACGTCACTACATTTCCCATTGTCCATAAACCTAAAGTTGACGGTACCAAGCCTATAGATTGAGCGTTTCCTACAAACCAGACAAAGACATAGACTGCGCCTATGACCGCCAATATGGCTGCTACTATAGCTACGGCAACTATGTTCCAGTGCTTCCGCATGAATTTCTTTCCCTCTGAAGCTTTTTCCACTTCAATTTCCTGAGTCATTAAACACCTCTCCTTCCTAGCGTTTCTAATTGCGCACCGTTATTGTGGTCTATCTCTTTACTCTCATTTACTTTTCCCTGATCAGGCTGCGTTGTTGGCGGAATGTATGCGTATTGTTGTGGATTGTATGATTGCAGTGGTTGAGGTTTCATTGTGAAGAATCCTATGGTAGCAAATATCCAAGCGATAAAGATCAGTAGAAAGCCGACACCAATGATTGAGAATATGGCTCCCCACCAGAGCAAACTGCCAGCAGTGGTAAACGAGGCTTCACCTGATTTCTGCGCAAGTGCGTTGAAGGTTCTTCTTAAGTTCAATGTTGCAAGGACATAGAATATGAAAGCAACGATAAGCCCTCCAAAGAATGCTATTAAGCCAACTCCAAAACCTGCTGTGAACACAAAGTCTGTGGTGAAGTTGAAACCTGTTGCAGACCAAACACCAAGCACCATTGCTGAAATGGCAACTCCAGCCGCTACAATTGCCACTATGTAGTATTTCACGCCTGTAAGTGTGTTCTTGTAGATTTCTTCATCTTGATAGTAGCTTGAGAGTTCTTTCATGCCCCTGAGCAGCAGGATTACACCGATTATGCCTAATACCCAGCCAGCGTAAGGAACAAGACTAAGTAAAAGAAGTATTGCGCCTTCGCCAGCCAGAGTCTTGCTGTATTGAAGATTTACGTTCATTTTTTTGCCTCCATTTTTCTGGAATCATACAAAGTGCATGAACGATATAGCCCTAACATTTAGAATAACAACTCAGAGCACGCCCTAACAGTTAGAGCGGAAACTCTAAGAGTTAGAGTCATAAGCAAAAAGCTCAGTTAGGGCAAAAAATATGCAAACAAATGGCAAAGGCAGAGCTTTGTTTATCTTTACCTGTGCAACCTAGCAAAGGCAGGGTTAGCTTTGGCGAAGTCACGCGGGATAAGTGCTGACATTCAGTCACCAAGAACCAGACTACTGTATCTTATCTATTCGGCCCCAAACAGTAGAATCAAAGCTGCACCTGGAATAAAATCAAGCATCAGTTCGACCCTGGGCTACAAGTCCGATGGGCATTTTCACTACGATTGGAATTACTTAACAACCGCAGGCATGATTGAGGAAAAACAGGGCTACTACATTGTGACCGATACTGGAAAAAAGGAATTTGCCCTGTATTCGACAGCCTCCATGAGCAACTGGATAATGGTTGTAATGGGGATTGCAATGGTTTTCTTCACTGTTGCGATTAGATTTGAGTTTTTGCCAAAGGAAAGCATTGGATTCTTTGGTGCAATGTTAATTTTGATTGGATCATTGTTCTTGCTTATAAGCCGAAGAAGCAAGCCCAAACTGCCACCTAACGCTAAAATCTTGTTAAAAGAAATAAGTCGACACTAATTGTTGCACTAGCTTACTCACAAAAATCTGCCAGAGCATAATATTTTATACACGGAACCGCCTACAGGTACCCTAACAAAAGGAGAGCAGAAATTACGACTTTGATACTTGGAGCTAAATGCAAAGATGGTGTCGTCCTCGTTGGAGATAGGTATGTAAAGTCAGACTTTGGAGCTAATTACCGAGAGAAGATCAAGAAATGTGGAGACATTAACTGGGCTGTATTTGGTGCCGCAGGAGTAGGACCTCTATTTGAGGAGTTTCAATCAT